>JBFKDP010000110.1:0-11468 GCA_041619575.1 Litorivivens sp. | reverse complement strand
GTGGTTGAATCTGATGTGCCGGGTATCGCTGATGCACTGCGTGGTATGCGTTTTATTGAGGGTACAGTTACCGCATCAGCGCGAGACGAGAAATGGTACCGTTTGCCACCTTTGGCACTGAGTGAAACAAGAGACTAGATATGACTGCGACGATGAAAGGCCCTGCAATATTTTTGGCACAGTTTGTAGGCGATGAAGCGCCCTATAATACGCTTGAAGGCCTGAGCCGCTGGGCGTCGGAGCTGGGCTATCAGGGCGTGCAGCTTCCGACCTCTGAACAGCACCTGATAGACCTGGAAGTTGCCGCCGACAGTCAGGACTATTGTGATGAACTCAAGGGCAAAATGGCTGAGGCCGGTATAGAAATATCCGAGCTTTCAACGCACCTGCAAGGCCAGTTGGTTGCAGTACACCCAGCCTACGATGATTTAATGGACGGCTTTGCTCCTGAACAGGTGCGAGGCAAGCCACAGGCGCGACAGGCCTGGGCAACCCAGCAGCTCATACTCGCGGCCAAGGCCAGTGCGCGCTTGGGACTGAAAGCCCACGCAACGTTTTCCGGTGCACTGTTGTGGCATACGTTTTACCCCTGGCCTCAGCGCCCGCAAGGTCTCGTTGAAACGGGTTTTGCCGAGTTGGGCAAACGTTGGCGCCCCATTCTTGATGCCTTTGATGAAGCCGGTGTTGATTGCTGTTTTGAGATACATCCGGGCGAAGACCTGCACGATGGCGCCAGTTTCGAGCGCTTTCTTGAGGTCGTGGATCATCATCCGCGTGCCAATATTCTGTATGACCCGAGCCACCTGATACTTCAGCAAATGGACTATCTGGCCTTTATTGATCTCTATCACGACCGGATAAAGGCCTTTCACGTAAAAGACGCGGAATTCAGGCCCAATGGCCGCAGCGGTGTTTACGGGGGCTATGAAGCCTGGGTTGATCGCCCCGGTCGCTTTCGTTCACTGGGCGATGGTCAAATAGATTTTGCAGCGATTTTCAGCAAGTTTGCCCAGTACGACTACGATGGTTGGGCGGTATTGGAGTGGGAATGCTGCCTCAAACACCCTGAAGATGGTGCTCGAGAGGGCGCTCCCTTTATTCGAGATCACATTATTCGTCTGACTGATCGTGCGTTTGATGATTTTGCAGGCGTTAAAACTGACGAAAACTTTAATCGGCAATTGCTGGGGCTTACATGAATCCGCGCGAGGTACTGAATTTGGCGAGACCGGTTATGCCGGTCGCAAATTTTCAATCGGCCAGCCATGCGCAGGCCTGCGCGGAACTGTTCGCTGAGGCGAGTGTGCCGGCGATCGAGGTTACGCTGCGCAGCCGTGAAGCGAGAGAATACTTTCGCATTTGCCGGCAGGTCATGACGGCGGCTCAGGTCGGTTTGGGAACGGTTACCAGCAAGGAGCAACTGCAGTTTGCTGTTGAGGAAGCCGATTTCGCCATCAGCCCAGGCTTGTCTCCAGCTTTACTTGACGATCTGCCAGAAGATTTTTGTTATATACCAGGCATTGCGACAGCATCTGAGCTTATGCAGGCAGTGGATAGAGGCTATGAGACCCTCAAGCTTTTTCCAGCCTCGATTGTTGGTGGTGTTTCCGCATTGAAAGCATTTGCCGGCCCCTTTCCTTCGGTCAAGTTCTGTCCCACTGGCGGTATTACCCTTGCCAATATGCAGGACTACCTCGCGCTGGAGAATGTTTTGTGCGTTGGCGGCAGTTGGCTGATTCCGTCGGAAGCTGATATTCGCAGCAAACGCCAAAGTCTGTTAGACGATCTTGACGCGTTGTATTCAACACAAAAATAAGAGGTTCAACATGTCCGATACACTGGATAGAAAACGACTGTTTCTGGTCGGCAACCTATCAATCTTTATGATTGGCCTTGGCTTTGCCGTGCGTGCCAGCATTGCTTCCGATATTCAAACCGATATCTTTAATGATCTTGATCTGGCGAGATCTGCCGCTCTCGTTGGAGAGGTTCTGGGCGCGACCTTTATCGGTTTTGCCTTAACACTACTGTTTGGCAGTGCACTGGTAGATCGGGTTGGCATGCGTGCCATGCTGCTATTTTCGGCTCTGGGTTACATTGCCGGAAGCGTTACTGTGGTTGCGGCTTCGCTGCTGCCCGTTACCACGCTGAGCTACTGGCTGATCTTTGTCGGTTTCTTACTGACCGGGCTGGGCTGGGGGGCGGTTGAAGCGGCCAGTAACCCCATGGTGACTGCAGTTTACCCGGAAGAGAAAACCCACCGGTTGAATATACTCCACGCGTGGTGGCCGGCAGGAATAGTCGTTGGCGGTGTTGTCGGTCTCGGCATTTCAGCGGCGAATCTGCCCTGGCAGACAAACTTGCTGTTGCTGGTCTTGCCGGGAGCCTGGCTGGCCTATCTGACTCTGTCGACAGTATTTCCCGTCACTGAACGTGTTCAATCAGGCGTTTCCTACGCTGATATGTTCAGGGAGCTGTTTCGGGCGCCGACCTTCTTTATCTGGTTTGGCTGCATGATGATAACCGCAGCAGCGGAACTCGCACCCGGACAGTGGGTGGATATTTCCCTGACCCGCGTTGTGGGCATGCCGGGTATCGTAGTGTTGATCTATGTCAGCATGCTGATGTTTGTGATGCGGCATTTTGCCGGTGCGATTGCCAAGCGAATATCGTCGGTGGGCTTGTTGTTTGTGGGATGTATCTTTGCCGCGGCGGGTCTCTACGGTTTGAGTCTGTCAGACTCGCCGGCAACTGCGCTGGTATCTGCCACACTTTGGGGTATCGGGGTCTGCTATTTCTGGCCAACCATGTTGTCGGTGGTCAGCGAACGCTATCCACGCGGTGGTGCACTGTTTCTTGGACTCACTGGCTTTGCCGGTGGGTTATCCATTCAGTATGTTTTGCCGCAAATGGGCGCTATTTTCGATAGCGCTAAACTTGAAGCCGCTGGCGGTGTTGAACGTCTGGCAGCGCTTAGCGGTGAAGAGCTCGAAAGCGTTCTACGCTATGCGTCGGTTGAATCCTTCCAGGCAGTGGCGGTATTACCGTTATTGCTGTTGCCGGTGTTTGGTTTTATCTGGTGGCGTGATCGGCGCGGCAGCGCTGATGGAGTCGCTCGCGCTCAGTGAGAATCGTATGTCATGGACGGATGCTATAAAATGCCGACAACGCCGAACAAGGCAGCTTGGGTAATGGCTCAATGGTAACCATCAAAGACGTTGCGAAACTCTCGGGAGTTTCGATAGCAACCGTTTCACGGACCCTGGCGGAACCGCACAAGGTATCGGAAAAAACGCGCGAAAAGGTCATGCAAGCGGTAGAGCGCAGTGGTTATGTCGCCAATACGCTGGCGCGTAATTTTCGCCGACGTCGTAGCAATATGATTGTTGTGCTAGTTCCGGATATCGCGAATCCCTTTTTTGCCAATATCATTCAGGGCATTGAGCACGTAGCCAACAAGCATCACTATCGAATACTGTTGGGTGACACTCAGGGAGACGAGGCACGTGAGCGCAGTTACGCGGAACTGGTGTCCCAGCGGCAGGCGGACGGTGTTATCTGTCTTGGACGACGCATTCCATTTCCCTACCGTAAAGGGCGAAAAACGCTGGATCCCAATTGGCCACCCTTCGCGATGGCCTGTGAATACCACGGTGAAATCCCTGTGCCGACGGTCTGTATTGATAATGTAGCTGCGGCACGGGAAGCAGTGGAGCACCTGCTTAGTCTCGGTCACCAGCGCGTTGCTTTTATCAATGGACCCAAGGATCTGCCTCTGTGTGAGGACCGCCTTGAAGGCTACAAGCAAGCTATGAAAGCGGCAAAGATTCCTTTCAAGTCGCAGTTGGTGAAAACCGGAGATTTCACACTGGCGTCGGGTTATGCCTGTATGCAGGCGCTTCTTGCTGGAACCCAGCGTCCCACTGCACTGTTTTGTGCCAGTGATGAAATGGCCATAGGTGCCATGCAAGCCTGCCGCGAAGCAAACTTGAATTTGCCGCGTGATATGTCCATTGTCGGCTTTGACGATATCGCCTTTGCTTCTTTCTCGCACCCACGACTAACCAGCGTGCACCAACCGCGCAACGCTATTGGTGAGCGCGTTATGCTGATGATGTTGAATATGCTGGAAGAAGGCGGCCAAGAAGAGGGGCGCACTGTCCTGCCGCACGAACTGGTCGTCAGGGATTCTACTGCCCCTCTCTAAATGCTCTTGTGCGCGATAGTCGTGGATCTGGTAACGACAGTTCTAGAGCGGGTAGAGCGCCGCCCCCACCAGCCCAGGATTAGTGTGCATAATCAAATTTGTAGGAATGGCGCGTAGATAATCACGCATAGGCAACTTGTTCTCAAAGCGCACACGAAAATTACTCGCAAGCAGTTGTGGCTGAATTCTTGGCAGGATGCCGCCCGCTAGAACAATGCCACCACGGGATCCACAGGCCAGCGCCTGGTCGCCTGCAGCACTTCCCAGCAATCCCAGAAAAACGTCCAGTGCTGCCGCGGCCAGGGGGTCGCCGTCACCTGCCAGTTTGCCGACTTCACTGCCGTTCTCGGCCAGCCTGTCAATCTGGCGAATACTGCACAGTGCTTCGTAGATGCGGTAGAGCCCGGGTCCTGATAGAAAGGTTTCCCGGGAAAGTGGCACGCCTTTGCGCCGCCAATAGTCAAAGATGTCGAACTCAATATCAGTCTCTGCCTGCAAGGCGGTGTGGCCGCCTTCTGTTGCTATGGCAAGGCTTCGGCCAGCACTTGGAATGAGCTGGGCGACACCGAGGCCTGTGCCGGGCCCCATCAGGCTGATCGGGAGGTCAAGGTCGCAGAGAGTATCGCAACCAATTGCCAGTAAGTCACCGGCGGCAAGCGCGGGCAACGACAGGGCAATGGCCTCGAAGTCGTTGATAAATGCGGATTTGCGAAAGCCAAAACGGGCATTTAGTTCCAGGCTATTTGTATGCCAGCTCAGGTTGGTCATGACCATGGTGTCGGACTGAGTCGGTCCGGCAACGGCCAGGCAGACTGAGTCGATATTCGCGGCCTGTTCGCTCAAGTAGCACTCGATGGCCGCTTCCACGTTGGAGAAATTGGCGGCGCGCAATGTCTTTTCAGCCGTGATCGCGCCAGTTTCGTCAGCGATGGCCAAGCGGCAGTGGGTTCCCCCCAGATCTCCCACTAGGCGCATGGGCTTAGTTCCACGCAAAAGTGATTGCTCCTGTTTCGGCCGTGCTGACCAGGCTGCGTTCGCCGGCAAAAAGTTCTCGGCCAAAGCCCTGATCGGCTGGCGGTGCCTGCTTTTTCTCGATGCCGCGTTCCGCCCACTCTTTATCGGAGACACGGTGATTCAGTGTGCCTGATTTTGCGTCAAGGCAAATCAGGTCGCCACTGCGCAGCTTGGCAATTTCACCCTGGCTTTCAGCTTCAGGGTAGAGGTGGATGGCACTGGGAACCTTGCCGGAAGCGCCCGACATCCTGCCATCTGTGACCAAGGCAACCTTGAAGCCTCTGTCCTGAAGTATTCCCAGATAGGGTGTCAATTTATGAAGCTCAGGCATGCCGTTAGCACGTGGACCCTGGTAGCGTACTACCGCGATAAAATCTCGATCCATCTCTCCGGCATCGAAGGCTGCTTTAAGCGATTCCTGATCGTCAAAGACTATGGCGGGTGCTTCGACCTGCCAGTGAGATTCATCGACGGCAGAAGTCTTGATGACCGAGCGGCCGAGGTTTCCAGTCAGAAGTCGCAGGCCTCCCTCAGCTTGGAAGGGAGAAGTAGCCCTTTGCAGTACGCTGGTATCGCCACTTTCTGTTGGCGCATCCCGCCACTGAAGACTGCCGTCGAGTAAGTGTACCTCGCGCGTGTAAGCTTCCAGACTGTCACCCCAGACGGTGGTTGCATCGCCGAAGATCAGGCCGGCGTTGATTAACTCGCGAATGACAAAACTGGTACCACCTGCCGCATGAAAATGGTTTACATCGGCCTGACCATTAGGGTAGATGCGCGTCAGTAGGGGCGTGACCGCAGAGAGTTCAGCAAAGTCCTGCCAGTCAATGATGAAACCAGCAGCGCGGGCGATGGCGATCCAGTGAATGCTGTGATTGGTTGAGCCGCCCGTTGCAAGCAGCGTCACGATGGCGTTGATCAATGACTTTTCCGTCACCACTTTGGAAATGGGCGTGTAGTGGCGGCCAAGCGCTGTAATCTGACACGCGCGCTCAGTGGCTACCTCGGTCAGCGCCGTTCGCAAAGGTGTATTGGGTGGCACAAACGCGGTACCCGGTACGTGCAGGCCCATGGCCTCCATCAACATCTGGTTGCTGTTGGCGGTGCCGTAGAAAGTACAGGTTCCCTCGCCGTGATAGGCTTGTGATTCTGCCTCGAGGAGTGCGTCACGCCCAACTTTGCCTTCGGCATAAAGCTGGCGGATGTTGGCTTTCTCCTTGTTGGATAGACCCGAAGGCATGGGGCCGGCGGGTACCAGTATGACCGGCAGGTGCCCAAACGAGAGAGCGCCGATCAGCAGTCCTGGCACAATTTTGTCACAGACACCCAGGCAGATGGCGGCATCGAACATATTATGTGACAGGGCAATCGCTGTTGCGCGTGCAATATTGTCGCGGCTAAAAAGACTGAGTTCCATGCCCGCAGTGCCCTGGGTAACGCCATCACACATGGCGGGAACACCGCCTGCAAATTGCGCAGTACAGCCCATGCGTCTCGCTGCCTGGCGAATGACTTCAGGAAAGTCTTCGAGCGGTTTATGGGCGGAAAGCATATCGTTATAGGCGCTAATGATCGCAATGTTGGCGGATTCCTCCAGCCTGATACGCTCTTTGTCATTGCTCTCGCAGGCAGCGAAACCGTGGGCCAGATTGCTGCAGGAAAGCGAGCCGCGCTGTGGCCCCTGTGAACGCATGGCTTCGCAGCGCTGCAGGTAGTCTTTGCGCAGTTGCTCACTGCGTTTGACAATGCGTTCAGTAACGCGGATGACTTCACTATGCATAGTTAGGGGGCCCAGTAGATGGTCGTCGGTGTATCGCTGTGCACTACCAGCGAGATGGGTAAGCTCTTGTCGCCTCGCAGGGCGCGTGCCAGAACCTCACGCTTTTCCTTGCCGGTAATCTGAACGACAAGATGCTTTGCGCCCAGCACGGCATTCGCTGTGAGGCTGATGCGCGGGTGGGGCGCGATGGCAGGATTGACTGCGATTACCCGATTACTGTGGGTTCGATTAATGGCCCATGCGTATTCGGGAGCATCGGCAAACCAGGATGCTGTGTGGCCATCAGTGCCCATGCCCAAGTGGACGCAATCAAAAGGCCAGTGAAAGTCGCTGAGTAATCGCTCAATATCGGCAATAGCCTGTTCTGGTTTTACGTGGTCAGTTTTCAGCCCGGTAATGGCGAGGGATGATGCCTGATTGCGTTGCAGACATCGCCGTAACTGCACTTCATTACTGTCAGCGTGGCTGACATCCACCCAGCGGTCGTCAACCAATGTGGCCTGGACTCTGGACCAGTCCAGTTCCTGTTCCGACAGTTGTTCCAACATAGGGGCGGGGGTGCTGCCGCCGGAAAACGCCACGCTGGCCGTCGCATTGTCTGTGAGTGATGCTCGCAGGCGGCTGGCTATATCCAGTGCCAGTTGCTGGTCGAGCATTGAGCGCTCAGCAAAGCTTCGCAAGGTGACCTGGTTGGCGAAATGCTCAGTGTCACACTCAGTCATACCAGCTGCGTCCCTCGCGTTCCGTCAGCGCCTGTGAGGCTGCTGGCCCCATGGTTCCAGCGGGGTAGGGTTTGACCCCGACACCGACATCCTTCCAAGCCTGAATAATACCGTCAATCCAGCGCCATGCAGCTTCAACTTCATCGCCGCGCATGAACAGTGTTTGGTCTCCGGCGAAGACATCGAGCAGCAGTCGCTCGTAAGCATCGTAGTTCTGCTTTTTGTCGGTATCGGCTGTGAGGGTGAGATCAACCGGTTCAAGTTTAATGCCGCGACTTAGCCCCGGCTTCTTGATCACGGTATGCAAGGTGATGCTTTCTTCGGGTTGAATATTGATTACCAGTTTATTGGGAGTATGGTTCTGGTCGTCTGCAAACAGGGAAAAGGGGTGTTTTTTAAATTCCACCACAATTTCCGAATAGCGTTTGGCGAGCCGTTTGCCCGTGCGTAGATAGATGGGTACATTGATCCAGCGCCAGTTGTGAACCCCGGCATGCAAGGCAACAAATGTTTCGGTGTCGGTTGCTTCAGCGAAGCCGCCTTCTTCGAGAAAGCCGCGCACTGGCTGGCCGTCAATCGCGCCATCTTCATACTGACCGCGTACGGTACTCTTTTTAACAGTGTCAGCTGTGATGGGCTTGAGTGCGCGCAGCACCTTGAGCTTTTCATCGCGAATGGTATCGGCTTCCAGGCTGGCAGGCGGCTCCATGGCGACCAGACACAGTACTTGTAAAATATGGTTTTGCACCATGTCACGCAGGGCGCCGGTTTGCGCGTAAAAATCACCGCGGCCTTCAACGCCAATGGATTCGGCAACTGTAATCTGGATATTGTCGATATGGTGATTATTCCAAACAGGGTCAAACAATGAGTTGCCAAAGCGCAGGGCGAGCAGGTTCTGCACGGTTTCCTTGCCAAGGTAGTGGTCAATGCGAAATACGTCGTGCTCATTGAACACGGCCAGAACCCTGCGATTAATTTCCTGGCAGCTGGCCAGGTCATTGCCGATGGGCTTTTCCAGTACAACGCGCGATGGCTTTTCGAGGATGCTGGTCTGTTTCAGGTTGTCGCAGATTGTGCCGTATAGGGCTGGTGCGGTCGCCAGATAAAACACTGTCTGGGCTGCATGGGCAGGTGTATCGAGTAAGGTTGCCAGAGCGTTGAAATCGCCGGGCTTTGTGACATCTAGCGTCAAGTATTCCAGTTTTTCCAGAAAGGTATCGCTTTCGCAAGCCCCTGCTATTTGTTCGCAGATTTGTGCGCGGTAGGCTTCAGTGTCGTGTGCAGATCGACCGAGGGCAATTACCCGCCTGACTTGATCCAGCTGGTTGGCATTGTGCAGATGCCAGAGCGAGGGTAGCAGCTTGCGCTGTGCCAAATCGCCCGTGCCGCCGAAAATCACCAGATCGATCGTCTGTTTCATACAGTCTGCTCTCAATGTCGAAGTATCAATAATCTTACCGCTACCATCCCGTCATGTAAACGTTTACAGTTTTGCTGTTTACGTCTCGAGTTTTGGCTGCACTTCTGCCGGCCGTGTGCCTGATCAACGCCATGAATCGTTGCCGCGAAGTTGTTATAAACCACTTGCCTTTATAGCAGTATAGTCTAAGCCACTGTTAATCAAGCTTAATTTCAGAAGATGGTGCAAAATGCGCATGAATCTGACTGGATTCGCTGTATTACGCTGGCGCATCGCTGATTAAGCTTCATCGCCAAACTGCAGTCATAACAAGAACATGTCAATTCCGGGGGAGTATCCAGCCATGAAATTCATTCAGAAATCCAGCCTGATCCTGTTGGCGCTGGTGGCACCGTCTCTTGTCGCGCAGCAGCGCGAGCTTGTGCTGGAAGAAGTCGTTGTCACGGCGCAGAAGAAAGAGGAATCACTGCAAGATACACCCATCGCACTCGACGCTTTTGGAGAGGACGCGCTGGAACGAGAGGGTATTGGCAGCGTTGGCGATCTAGCCAACAACATTCCTTCCCTGAATATTCAGCCTTTTCCAATTAATACCACAACTCTGCGAATTTATATACGCGGGATCGGTTTGATTGATGCACAGATTACGCAGGACCCGCCAGTGGGCGTCTATATCGACGGCGCGTATATAGCGCGTTCGTCGTCACTGGCGACTGAAATTGCGGATCTGACTCGCATTGAAGTGCTGCGCGGCCCGCAGGGTACACTTTACGGTCGCAACTCAACGGGAGGCGCGGTTAACCTAATTACCCGCAGACCGAACCCGGACGCCCTGCAAGCGAAGCAGAGCCTCACCTTCGGTGATCGCAGCCTGTTTATCAGCAAGACGATGGTAAACCTGCCTCTGTGGCAGGGCTCGGCCTTGAAGCTGTCCTATATGACGAAAGAAGTGGACGGCTATATTAAAAATACGGGATTGGGTGGTGATTTTGGTGACTCGGATACTGAAGGCTATCGCATTGACTTTGGATGGGATCTTAATGAGTCGCTTCGTTTGGATTATGCCTATGACAAGGCCGATGTCACCAATACCAATATGACCTATTCTCATATCCGTCCCTCAGACCCGATTCCCAACCCTTCGGCAAACTCCGGTATTGCCATCACCAATCTGATCAATTCCGGAGCGCGTCAGTTTTATGATTTCAATCTTGATGGCGGTCGTCCTGATGCCATTTATTCGGCCATTGATCTGAAGGAAGCGGAAAACACGATTGAGGGGCATCAACTTACTGTCAGCTGGAGTGTGAGCGATCTGCTGGAACTCAAGTACATCGTCGCCCAGCGCACACTTTATGATTCCACTCCCACGGTCCTGGCTACCGGCGCGCGTTCCGATGGCTACCGCCTGGACAATGATCCGTTACTGGGTTTTCCGGTTGCCCCAACACCCGGGGGGACGGCGCCCTGTACGCCCGTTTGTATAGGACGCAGTGTTTACTACGACGGTTTTACCCCCGACATTGATCAGGACCAGTTCTCTCACGAGTTACAGTTTTCCGGGTCGGCCTTTGATGGTCGAATCAACTATATCGCCGGTCTGTATTATTTTGAGGAGGAGGCCCGGCAGAGCCCGGGTGAAGTGGGCCACTTGCTGTCAGCCCCGCTGGGGAGTGATGAAAGTGGTGACAATACGGGTGAGCGCATCGAAGTCATGACGCAGGCGCGCTACGATATTGAAAATACGGCTAAGGCAGCGTTTGCCCAAATAAGCTGGCGCCCGCCTGTTATCGAAGATCGCCTGAATCTGACCCTCGGACTGCGACATTCTGAAGATTCTCGCTACGCCCGAGCCTTCCGTCGTCAAATCAGCTTCCTGATTACCCCCGGTGATGGCGACAATACCGACCGGAATATTAACGACATCGCTACGCAATTGCCGGAGGCTTTCTACGACGCAGTGGGCGATCGTGATTTCGACGATTTTTCCTACAGCGTGATTGCCGAATTTGAAGCCAGCGATGCCATTAACCTGTATCTCAAACGCAACGAGGCCTATAAAAGCGGGGGATTTAATACTCGCGAACAGATTACTGCAGCTGGCGCCCAACGCTTTGTTGAAGGCTTTGATCCTGAGAAAGTAATCGCTTATGAAATCGGCGTAAAATCACGCGTGTTCGCTCAACGGGTGCAGTTGAACGCCAATATTTTTCAGCAGGAATTTGAAGACCAGCAGTTAAATTTCTCAGTGCCGAATGCTGTAAGCGACACGACCGTGGCCAATGCGGGTGAATCAACGCTGAAAGGTTTTGAACTGGATAC
>JBFKDP010000109.1:0-11471 GCA_041619575.1 Litorivivens sp. | reverse complement strand
AGTTCATTTAAGCGTTCAGCCAGCTCAATGTAGGGCTCATTCGCCGCCGAATGAAAGCAGCTATGCACCAATTGTTGCATCTGTTTTGCAATGGCCGCCTCCACCCGCGGATGACAATGGCCGAGATTGAGCGCACCAATACCACTGGCAAAATCAATGTATTCACAGCCCTGAATATCCCACAGCAGGCTACCCTTTGCCCGGCGAATGCAGATTTCGTCACGCAGTGCCACACCGCGCGCTACAGCACGGTGCTTGCGCTGTAGCCAGTGCGGAATGCCCTCAGCCCTCGATATCAAAGCGTATCCCCTGAGCAAGTGGCAAGGCATCGCTGTAATTGACGGTAGACGTCATGCGACGCATATAGCCCTTCCACGCATCAGATCCCGACTCGCGCCCGCCGCCCGTTTCTTTCTCGCCACCAAAGGCACCGCCAATTTCTGCGCCACTGGTACCGACATTGACATTGGCGATACCGCAGTCGCTGCCCGCTATGGAGACGAAACGCTCAGCCTCGCGCATATCAGAGGTAAACACTGCAGACGAAAGACCTTGTGGCACCGCATTGTGCAAAGTCATGGCTTCATCCCACTCGCGATACGACATCATATAAAGAATGGGAGCGAAGGTTTCCTGCTGCACCACCGCGGTCTGCGCGGGCATTTCCACCAAGGCCGGCTGCGCATACCAGGCATTGGGAAAGGTCTCAGCCAGCACCCGTTCGCCGCCATGAACCACGCCTCCTTCAACTTTAGCTTGCACCAATGCCGCTTGCATCGCATTGAATGCAGCTTCGTCGATAAGCGGCCCGACCAGAGTATCCGTCGACATCGGGTTACCAATTCGCACAGCGGCATAAATTTGCAAGAGCCGCTCGCGCAGTTGCTCATAAACAGATTCGTGCACAATAATGCGCCGTGTTGAGGTACAACGTTGACCGGCAGTACCCACTGCGCCAAAGGTAATGGCTCTGGCCGCCATTTCGATATTGGCACTGGGCGACACAACAATGCCGTTATTGCCGCCCAACTCCAGAATACTGCGCCCAAATCGCGCAGCTACCGCCGGGCCAACCACACGGCCCATAGCCGTACTGCCGGTAGCACTGATCAGGGCGAGTCGGTGATCATCCACCAAGCGCTCACCAAGGTCGCGCTCTCCTATCATCACCTGCGCCAAACTTACCGGTGCATCATCGCCAAACCGACTACGCGCCCGGTCAAACAGTTGCTGGCACAGCTTTGCCGTTAGCGGCGTTTTTTCCGAGGGTTTCCAGATCACCGGATTACCACACACCAGCGCAATTGCGAGGTTCCAGGCCCATACGGCCACCGGAAAGTTAAACGCGGTGATGACGCCGGTCACACCCAGGGGTTGCCAGCGCTCGCTCATATGGTGGCCGGGACGTTCGGACTGTATGGTCAAACCGTAGAGCTGCCGAGAAAGACCCACGGCGAAGTCGCAGATATCAATCATCTCCTGCACCTCCCCCAGCCCTTCCTGCAAAATCTTGCCGCACTCACGGGTCACTAACTCACCAAGCTCCTGCTTGTGCTCCCGCAATTCTTCACCCAAGAGACGAATCAGTTCGCCACGCCTGGGCGCTGGCACCGAACGCCACTGTTCAAATGCGCTATGCGCGCTGGTGATAGCCAGCTCCAGATCGGCCAGGGTATTCACTCCTACCTGATCGAGAATACTGCCGTCGATGGGAGAGCGCACGCTCAAGCATTGACTGTCTTCAAGCTTTTTAAGGGGCTGCATCTTAGGCTACCTCTTCGCTGGCCGAGGGTGATGACGCTTGATAGTAACAACCAAAGCGATTTCCCAGAAAATCGTCGAGCGCAATTTCCTCCTGCCGCACAAATCCTTTTTGGGGAAGTACACCGCTTCGCAATAGATCGAGTGAAGCGCATACCGAAGACGCGGTCGTAACCTGAATGCCACTCAGATAATTACCGCTCAACCAGAATCCGGAAACCGCACGGGAAAAGACTTTATTAGCATAGGTTTCCTGCACAAAACGGCCATCACGATGACCACTCACCGTTACAAATATCAGCACGACGTCCTGGTCAGTACAGGGCAAAGCCGTTTCAAAGATATCCTTCAGTAGATCCTGGCGCTGATCCAGCTTGAGATCCTGCAACAACATTTTCACGATGTCCCTGTGGCCCGGATAGCGCACGGAGCGATAGTTCAGTTCATTGACCCGGCCTTTCAGCGTTTCACACAAGGTGCCGAGACCGCCGGAGGTATTAAATGCTTCGTATTCCACACCATCGAGAGAAAAGTGTTCCAATTGTTCCAAAGGCATAACTTCACTGAGTTGCCCAGCCACGATTGCCTCGCAAGGACGGCAGTACTCATTAATCAAACCCTCGGTACTCCACGTGAGGTTATATTTGAGCGCGTTGGACGGGTATTTAGGCAGTGCTCCCACTCGCATTTGCACCTTGTCGAGTCGTTCAAAACCTTTGCAAAGTGCATTCGCAACAATAGATACAAAACCCGGTGCCAGACCACACTGCGGCAGGAAAGCGTGCTCCGCGTCTTGCGCCAGTTCTTTTATTGCGCGGGTGCAGGCAACGTCTTCTGTGAGGTCGAAATAATGGGTGCCACTGGCTTTCGCGGCGCGACCAATAGGCACCGTCAGTGCATAAGGCAAAGCACTGATAACGGCGTACTTGTTAGCCAATGCACTGGCAAGCGCACGGGCGTCAGTTACATCCACCGCCAGGGTTTTGTAGTGCGAAGGAAGCTGGACCCCCTTCTTAAGCTTTTGCAAAACCAGAGGATTGTTGTCTGCCAGCGTTACGCTATAGTCGCCGCTTCCGGCCAGCATATCGGCAATGACGGTTCCGATCTTTCCCGCACCCAACACCAGTATCGATTTCATCATTTTCTCCCAGACAATGTATTTCTGCTGGGATAACTGTAGCTTTGGGTGGTAGCCGGAAAACAGCTGCAGATTTACACTATTTCATCAAGAATCCCGTCAAAATGACGGTAGATACAAAAGCCTCAACGCTTTGCGAAAAAAGGCGGAAGCCTCCAAGAGGACATCCGCCAATAAGATTGCACTATGCAACCTGGAGGGAGAATTTATTGCGTTAGCAGCCGAGCAACGTCGCGAGCGGTTTCCACACAGGCCTGATAGGCATCATCTATCACCGCGGAGGATTCCAGAAAGCCGTGATTGAGACTGGGATAGTGCCTGTAATCAACCTGAACACCCGCCTGCTTGAGTCGCTCCGCGTACGCTATACCCTGGTCGCGAATGGGATCAAAGCCCGCCGTCGCAATTAAGGCCGGCGGCTGCCTGGCGTGATCAACTGAATGTACGACCCGCAGCCAGGGGTGCTGTAAATCCGCCTCATCCGCAACGACAGCCTTGGTGGCAATGCGAATAAAATCCTTATCCAAACCGTAGCCATTGCCAAAAACCTCGAAAGAACTGTAGGCCTCGGAATCGGAGTCAGTGAAAGGGTAATACAGCAACTGGGCTTTCGGTGCCCGCTTGCCGGCTTTGACTTGTTCATTCGCAATAGTAATTGCAAGATTGGCCCCTGCACTATCTCCGCCAACACCGACCTGGTCTGGATTGCCGCCGATGTCAGCCAAATTCTCTTGCAGCCAATCCCAGGCCGCCAATGCATCTTTGTGGGCGGCGGGGAAGACATGCTCGGGTGCGAGGGAGTAGTCGACAGACACCACAATCATGTCACCCTCTTTTACCAGAATCTGCATTTGCGGCTCCACAGCCTCAATGCTGCCAATCAAATAAGCGCCACCGTGAAAATACAAAAGAACGGGCCGCATCTCATTCGCGGCCATATCCGGCCAATACACGCGCATGCGCAAGGCGCCATTAGGTCCCTCAATGGTGAAATCCTGTGTCCGACTCGCCGGGCCGATATCGTAGGCCATTTTTACCCAGTTGGTGGCTGCCGTGTCGCGCAACCATTTTCGCCCCTCCGGTTTGGACCACAGGTCCATCATCCAGCCGTTGTAATCGGTGATCCCCCGGTCTTTGCGGCTACGCTGTCGCTCTTCGATTTCAAACTGCAATTTGGGATGCAAAACCTGCCCCTCTTTTTCGACGGGCGGTGTATCCAGGCGGCTTTCAAAGTAAGATTTTGGCTGCGACATAAACGCCCGCAGTTTCAGGTCTTTTTCACTGAGTTGCGCCAAAAAGGGCGATGGCGGCGTGTCTTCGGGTTTCGAGACAGAGCCCGCGCTACAAGCCGACAGCATCGCGATGGCTGCAAGGCCGGCGGCGAAGATATGGGATCTTAGCCAAGTCATTGAGGGTCTCCAGATGTAATTTGGTTTCCTTGTAAGACGTAAGAAATCAAAAGAGCCGTATTACGGCAAAATGCTTTTCAGCACGTCATCCACTATGCTGACTTGAATAGCCTTACATCAACTTCCAGGCCCCGGTTGTTTTTTGCTCTACAGGAAATAGATGTCACATTCGCTACACCCTATAACTCAATCCGCAAGGTTCCGCGTCCTGCTTGCTTATTGCTGTCTGGCTTATACAGCACTTGGCAATGCCGGACCAATCGTGGGCGGTGAGCTGCGCATAGCAATAAGCTCTGATATTCGCAGCACCAACCCCGGTGTGAATCGCGACGGCAGCACCGACGCCGTGCTCTACCACATTGTTGAACAACTGGTGGCCTTCACGGACGATTTAAACGTTGAGCCCTTGTTGGCCGATCGTGTCGATATTTCCGAAGACGGATTGAACTACATCTTTACCTTGCGCGAAGGCGTAGTCTTTCACAACGGAGAACAGCTCAAAGCCGAGCATGTGGTTTCAACCTGGAAGCGACTGCTAACGCCAGCGACGGGCTTTCGCTGTCTGGATTGGTACGACGGCAAAGGCAACAGCGGCCTGAAAATCGAAGAGGTGACCGCGCTTACGCCACTCAGCGTGCGTTTTCGTCTCAACCAGCCCAGCTCACTCTTTCTACACCGGATAGCCAATCTGCAATGCCTGACCGGCATCGTACATCCGGACTCGGTGTCGAGCGACGGCAACTGGTTGAAACCGATTGGCACCGGCCCCTACAAACTGGAGCAGTGGAATCGCGGCAAGGGTGTAACGCTGCGTCGCCACAAAGACTACAGCGCGCGCCCGGAAGTGCGCACCGGACTGACCGGCAATAAAACCCCCTACATTGAACGATTACATTTTGTGGTAACACCCGACGCCATTGCTGCACAAGCAGCCCTGTTCAGCGGCGCGGTCGATTTACTCTTTGCGGTACCACCCGCCGCCCGCCACAGCGTAGCCGCCAGACACACACGCAAAGGTGACGTAGTGCTAAAGGATTACCTCACTCTGGACTGGACGGCACTCCTAATTGCACCGCGGGACCCATTGCTAGGGAAGCCGGAAATGCGCAGAGCCATTGCACACGCGCTCGCCCACGAACAGATAGCGGAGTTTGCCAATCTCGGAATGGCTCCCGCGAACGCTTCGCCCGTGCAGGTCATCAGCCCCTACTACAACGTCCATCACAGCCAGTGGCTTGAGTACAATCCGGATAAAGCCAGAGAGTTAGCCGCTGCAGCGGGTTACCGCGGTGAAACACTATGGCTGCAAACAAATCGAAAATATTCCTATATGTTCGACAATGCGATTGCCATTCAGGCCATGCTGCAGGCCGCCGGATTTAATGTTCAGCTTCGCGTACTGGATTGGGCCAGCCAATTGAGTAACTTTCTGCGCGGTGATTTTCAACTTTCATCCTTCGGTTATTCTTCGCGCAGCCATCCTGCACTGCTATTTGGCACCTTTACCGGTGATCGCAGCCTGACAAAAACCTATCAATGGGAAGCCGCTGAGGCACGTCAGCTCGTTGCGGAGCTGGCCACCGCGGCAGAGTCTGAGCAACAGGAAATACTGGACCGTCTGTTTGTGCTAATGCGCGAGCAAGTTCCGCTTATCGGCCTGTACAACGACCACAATACCGACGTTTTCAGACTTCGCGTAAAAAACTACGAACCCTGGGCCTTTGGGCGGCCACGCCTTTGGGGTGTCTGGCTAGATGACGGCGGTACGCAACAATGATGCGCTACGTACTGACCAAGCTTTTACTGATGATTCCCAGCCTACTGCTAGTTTCAGCATTGATCTTTGGCTTAATCAGATCGATACCCGGCGACCCGGCCGAAATGCTGCTTGGTGACAATCTGAATTCCACAGCGCTTGCCGCAGCGCGTCAGGAACTCGGTCTGGACAAAGCTATGCCGCTGCAATATGTGTACTGGCTGAAGGCAATCGTTAGCGGCGATTTCGGCGAATCAGTAATGACCGGCGAGCCGGTACTCGCTGCCTTGAGCGAACGTTTTTTGGTCACACTACAGGTGGTGGTGCCGGCCTTTGTGCTGTCTATTCTGGTAGCGCTTCCGGCAGGACTGGCGGCAGCTTACTATCACCTGCGCTGGATCGACCGCAGCGTTGTGCTGTTCGCCACCCTCTGCCTTTCAGTGCCCAGCTTTTGGATGGCGCTGCTCCTGATCTACACCTTCGGCATCTCGTGGGGAGTGCTTCCTACCGGCGGCTTTGTTTCTCCCGCAGTGGATTTCTCCGAAGGCATTCGCCATCTCGTATTACCGGTCACGGCCCTCGTGTTTGTCGAAATTGCCATTCTGACGCGCATGATGCGCGCCAGTGCGATTGAAGTATTGCAGCAAGACTACATCACCCACGCCCGCGCAAAAGGAGTGAGTGAATGGCGCGTTCTGTTTCTGCATGTATTTCCAAACGCCTTCGCGCCCTCGCTGACCGTGATCGGTCTGATACTGGGATCGCTGCTCAGCGGCACCGCAGTAATTGAAACGGTATTTGGGTTACCCGGCCTCGGTCGCTTTATCGTGGATGCTATTTACGCACGCGACTATCCGGTAATTCAGGGTTCCTTGCTATTTGTGGTGGTGATCTATCTTGGGGTCAATCTACTGGTCGATCTGCTCTACCCCGTATTTGATCCGCGAGTGCGCCTGTCATGAATAACCTCATGACAAACCAGACTGCCGTCATAAAAACGGCCATGCCCCTTTGGAAAAACCTGTGGCACATCCCGTCTGCTCGATTCAGCATTATTTTCCTGACAACTGTCGTACTGCTGGCTATCACTAGCACTTTCTATTTGCCCTACGACCCGCTCGCTCTGGATATCGATGCCCGCATGCAGGCACCCTCCGGCGAGCACTGGCTGGGAACCGATTTTTTTGGTCGCGACTTGTTCAGCCGGATGTTAGTGGGAGCGGGAGTGAGTTTGCGGGTCAGTCTTTTTAGTGTTGTTTTCGCAACGCTGCTTGGAACCCTACTCGGCACCGTGGCGGGCTATCGCGGCGGCTGGACCGACCGAAGTCTTATGGTTGCGGTCGATGCTATTCTGGCCATGCCAGGCATTTTGTTGGCTCTGGTTCTAATGATGATTCTGGGTGCCGGTGAAGTTGGCGTCGTGCTCGCACTCGGCTTGGCCTATTCTCCAACGGTGGCGCGCACAGTGCGTGGCACCGTATTGTCCATTCGCGAAAAAGAATTTATTGAAGCCGCCAGCGTTTTAGGTGGTAGCGACAGGCACATTATGTGGCGTCACCTTGTCCCCAATATTGTCGGCCCGCTTACCGTGTTGTGCTCCAGCCTTTTCGCCCAGGCCCTATTGTCCGAAAGCGCGCTCAGCTTCCTCGGGCTTGGGGTTCCTCCCCCCTACCCCAGCTGGGGCGGCATGCTAGCCGACGGCCGCCAGTTTATCAGTCAGGCGCCCTGGCTCTGCCTGATTCCGGGCACGGCCATCACGCTGACCCTACTAGCCATCAACCTGCTGGGCGATGCTCTGCGAGACTGCCTTGATCCAAGGGAAGGAGCGCAAAAATGACTGCGCCACTGTTATCTTTCAAGGATTTTTCCCTGCGTCTGGGTCGCGATGGCGCGACGCTAGTTCATCCACTTTCCCTGTCTCTGGAAGCCGGCGAGCGACTCGCGCTGGTGGGCGAGTCCGGCTCTGGGAAAAGTTTGCTCGCCAAAGCCGCCATGGGTTTGCTTCCGCCGGGTATTACACCTGCCGGCGGGTCGGTGAGTATTCAGGGTCGGAATATTCAGTCTTTGTCGCCCGGCGCGCTGCGACTATTACGCGGTCAGAAAATCGGGCTGATTTTTCAGGAGCCTTTGACCGCCCTGAACCCGGCCTTGAAAATCGGACGACAACTGGGCGAAGCGCTTTTTTCCCGTCCCGAACTCAATCAAGCCGATCGCAAGGAGCGCTGCATAGAAATACTTCGCCGGGTACAGATAAGCGCCCCCGAAAGCATCATGAATGCCTACCCCCATCAGCTATCGGGTGGCATGCGCCAACGGGTGATGCTAGCCGCGGCGATGCTGCCGGAACCTGCCATCCTTATTGCCGATGAACCCACCACGGCACTGGATGTGATTGTTCAAGACGAAGTCATGAGTTTGATGATCGAGCTGACCGAAGCTCAGGGAACAGCACTGTTGCTGATTAGTCACGACATGGGGTTGGTCGCTCGCCACACTCAGCGTATCGCAGTACTCGAACACGGATACCTGCGTGAGTCTGGTGATGCCACAAACATCTTGGAGAACCCACAACATAGCTACACTCGCCGCTTAATCGATAGCGCACGCCATCACTCGGTAAAAGGCGAGAGCAGCGAAACAAAAAACTTGCTGCGTGTAAGCAATATCTGCGTCAGTTTTCCGGCGGGGCGATCAGGACTTTGGCCCTGGCAAACCCCGCCTTCGATGACTGCAGTCAGCAATGCCAATTTAGAGCTGGCACTCGGTAAAACAACCACCATTATTGGCGAGTCGGGCTCGGGAAAAACGACACTCGCGCGCGTGATAATGGGTTTGCAAAATGCCGACAGCGGCACGATCGAGTTCAAGGGTAAAATTCTGGAAGCGAGCGCCCAACGCGATGACATGCAGTATATTTTTCAGGACCCTTTTTCCTCCCTAGACCCGCGAATGTGCGTCGAAGCCATCATTGCCGAGGGACTGAAGATTCGCGGAATCGACCCCATCGAAACGCAGGAGCGGGTTCGACAGGCGCTGACCGACGTCGGACTTGAGCAGAGCTTTGCCAAACGCTTGCCTCATGAGCTTTCTGGCGGACAGCGACAACGCGTAGGCATTGCCCGCGCGATCGTATTGCGACCATCACTCATCATTGCCGATGAACCCGTGGCGGCGCTGGATGTGACAATACAGCAGCAAATACTCGAACTGTTCAGGCGCTTGCAGAACCGATACCAGTTCAGCTACCTGTTTATTTCGCATGATCTAGGCATGGTTGAACAGGTTTCGGACGAGGTGCTTGTCATGTACCGCGGGCACCAGCTGGAGCACGCCCGCACCAGGGATTTTTTTGAACAGCCCCTACACCCCTACAGCTGCCAACTGCTCAATGCGACTCCGCGTATGGATCATCAACTATCCGCGCACCAATCGATTAAACTACCCCAGGGGCTAAGCTTCGCCGACACGGACACCCCCGCGAGCCAGCGCTCATGGTGGCACCTTGGTACATCAAAAGTTGCTGTGTGCACACATAGTCAGAAAAATTAGGTCTCAGCGAAAGAGTGAAACATATGCCGGCACATCTTGCTTCAATTTACTACTACCCAGTTAAAGGGCTCCCTGGTATAGAAATCCCGTCCTGCCTTGTCAGCGCCGGTGAGCGTCTACCTTGTGACCGCCGCTATGCTGTCGGCCCCAGCGATCTTGAATTCAATCCGGCAGCTCCTCGTCACCTGCGCAAGCAGGAATTGTTTGTGCTTATGAAAAACGCCGAACTGGCAGAATTATCGCTGTCGTTTGAGCCCGAAACACAAAGGCTTGTCCTCAGTCACAAAGGTGAACAAAAAGTTGATGGCTCACTGAAATCCGCAGCCGGTCAGCAGGCCCTGTCGAACTGTATCAGCACTCTGCTGGGCACATCCGCACAGGTGTATTGCGCGCCCGATCACGGTTTTACGGACCTTTCACACAAAACGGTTTCCATCATCAATCTCGCCAGCGTGCGCGCACTGGAAGAGGCTCTGGCCTGTAATATTGATCACCGACGTTTTCGTGCGAATTTCTATATCGACGGTGTGCCCGCCTGGTCGGAACTCGACTGGATGGAAAAAACCATAAGCATTAACGGTGTAGACATGGAGGTCTACCGCATCACCGACCGCTGTGCGGCCATCAATGTAGATCCCACAAGCGCCGCACGCGACCGTCTGTTGCAAGATTTACGCAAGGAACGAGGCAATCTCGATATGGGCGTGTACGCGCGTATACTCAACAAGGGCAAGGTCACTAGGGGTGATTTTCTCAGCCTGCCCGACAGCGGCAATCAATAGGACAGACAATCATAATGAGCGATCAGGAACAGCGACTATTTGCCCATTATCAATTGGGCGAAACCACCATTTTCAGCGCCCCGGACAATCGCTTCAGTTATTGCCTATACGTTCCCCGACAATTGAATCAAGAGGATCTTGCCAATACGCGCCTGTTGGTTGCCGTACACGGCACAGGCAGGATGCAGAGCTATTACCGGGAACTCTTTTCCGAGTTTGCCGAGTATAACAATTGCATCGTTGTGGCACCGCTGTTCCCTGCGGGCGTACTCGGTGACGACAACCTAAGCGGCTATAAATATCTGGCCGAAGGCAATATTCGCTACGACAGTGTTTTGCTGGACATCATTGATAAAGTTGCCGACACCTATGGCGTGCGCAAGGACACCATGATGTTGTTTGGCTTTTCCGGCGGCGCACATTTTGTTCACCGCTTTTTGATGCTTCATCCTGAGCGGATCAGCGCAGCGTCTATCGGTGCGCCCGGAATAGTGACGCTTCTGGATCCGGACAAAAAATGGTGGCTTGGCATCGCCGACACAAATCAACACTTCGGCATTAAGGTCAATCCTAAAGCAGTTGCCGGCATACCGATTCACCTTGTGGTTGGCGGCGCAGACATTGAGACCTGGGAAATCACCATGGAACCGGGTGATCGCTACTACATGCCCGGCATAAACGATACCGGCAAGACCCGGCTTGAGCGCCTGCAAGCATTAAAAGCCTCATTGGAACACTACGGCGCAAAAGTCAGGCTGGATATTGTTGAAGGTGAAACACACAATGTTGCGCCAATAGCGCAATCCAGCAAGACATTTTTCAGGGACGTACTGTTGGGCAGATTTTAATACTACGACTACACAGGCTAAATGTTGCCGACGTGCGCCTTGATCAAACGCCGCAAAGCTTCTTCATCGCCGGATTCCAGCAGCGACACGATCTCCAGATGCTCCAGACTCGCCGCTTTTAATCCGTCGTAAGTCATATAGCGATCGAAGGGCGTACTGATAAAGCTTTCTCGCAGGGATTGAATGTTGCGTGCAATAAGACGATTAGGGCACAGGCTGTTTAACCTT
>JBFKDP010000108.1:0-11574 GCA_041619575.1 Litorivivens sp. | reverse complement strand
GTTGCCAGTGTTGCCGCTATCAATCGCGTAGGTGGTTGTGCCACTCGTCGCGTCCTGATCAGCCCACTGCAATGTGCCAACCACCTGCCCGGCAGTCGGGTTTTCTTCAATGGAGAACGTTTCATCCTGCCCAGCAGGCGGGAATTCATTCACGTCATTCAAATTCACAACGACAGTGGCGTCGTCGGTTTTTTGGCCGTCAGAAGCCCGTAATACAAGGTTAAACCGTTCTCGAATCTCACGATCAAGTGCCGTACTGTTGGCTACCGTGAGAGCGCCAGAGGATGAATTGAGCGAGAACGCATTGTCGGTATTCCCGGCGACAATGCTGTAAGTTATGGTCTCACCGGCATCTTGGTCGGAGGCAGTAACCGTGCCGACGAGGGTGCTGTTCGGCGTGTTCTCGTCAATCGTAAACGTCGCATCCGGATATACCGGAGCGAACTCATTTACCCCACTGATATTAATGGTCGCAGTGCTGCTGGCGAAGTTCTCACCATCACTCACACCAATACCAAGCTCGAAACTAGCGCGCTCCTCTCGATCTATAGCGCTTGGATCGCTAACTGTTATCTCCCCACTAGACTCACCGATCGTGAATGCGCCACCTACATTACCGCTAACAATGCTAAAAGTTAGTTCCGCCGTCGCATCGTCATCGGTTCCCGGCATGACTACTACTGATGTGCCGATTGGACTGTTTTCCGGGATGGTCGCGCTGCGATTATCAGTGCTGGGAGCGAACTCGTTAACGTCATTTATTTCAATGGTCACCGGCGCCGAGCTGGTGGTGCCTCCGCTATCGCGCACTTGGACGGTGATGACAAACTGATCATTCACTTCGCGGTTGAAGTCGAAGTTATCGGCGATAGTGATATCACCGGTGTTCGCATTGATGTTGAATAGCGTACGGTTGCCCTGCAGCGGGCCTCCGCTGCTGCCAGTATTCCCACCGGTAATGCTATAGGTCAGCGAAGCTTCATCCGTGGCGTCCTTGTCTCCCGCTACCGGGCGACCAACCAGAGTTCCGTTCGGGCTGTTCTCGTCAACGTTTAGCGTTGTAGCCTCAATGCTCGGATCGAACTCGTTTATATCGTTGAGTGTGACCGTGACAAGGGTATCATCGGTCATTTCGCCATCAGATACAGCGACGGTGAAGGTAATAGCTGGATGCTTTTCCCTATCTAATTCAGCGCTATTGGCCACCGTCAGTTGACCGTTACTCTCGTTGACGGCAAAAGCACCACCTGGGTTCCCGCCAATAATGCTGTAGGTCAGCGTCGCTGTGGCATCTGCATCACTGCCTGTGACTGTCCCTACTACGGTTCCATTGGGGCGGTTCTCGTCGATCGAATATGCGTAACTATCAGGTAGCGATGGCGCAAACTCGTTGACGTCACTGAGGTTAATTGTGGCTGTAGCCGTTGCAGTTTCCGATCCTTCGGTAGCCCTGATTACCAGTGAAAACTGAGCTACTGACTCGCGATCTATCGATGATTGTGTTTGAACAGAAATCTCGCCCGTATTTTCATCGACAGTGAACGCATTCCCTGTGTTTCCACTTTGAATTGCGTATGTAGTCGAACCACTGGTTGCGTCGGGATCATTCCAGTCCAGACTGCCAACCACGTGACCCTGCGGTGAGTTTTCCGGAATAGTGAACGCCGCATCTTGCCCCTGTGGTGCGCCTTCGTTGACGTCATTGAGTGTAATGGTGACTACGGCTGTATCCTCGCGGGTGCCATCCGAGACTTTGGCGACAATTGAGAATTGCTCGATGGCTTCACGGTCAAGGGCAGCAGAATTCGCAACTGTTACGCGCCCTGAGCTGGCATTAATAGCGAAGGCGCCATCAGTATTCCCCGATATAATTGAGTATGACAGTGTGGCAGTGGCGTCACCGTCTGTGGCGGACGCGAAGCCAACCTCGGTACCATTAGGACTGTTCTCGTCTATCGCAAATGAGACCGAGGGATAGTCAGGCGCGTATTCATTCACGTCGTTCAGATTGATCGAAACACTGCTTGTGTCCTGATAATCCCCGTCAGAGACGGTAATGACGAGATTGAATCCGGCCCTAACTTCGCGATCTAGGGCTGAAGAGTTTGCCACCGTGATCTCGCCGGTGTCGGAATTTATCGCGAATGCCCCATCTACGTTGCCTGACGTAATCGACCATGTAAGCTCAGCGCTACCATCACCGTCGCTTGCGCTTAGTGAGCCAACAGATGATCCATTGGGTAGATTCTCATCAATTGTGAACGACGCGTTGCCCACTGAAGGCGCATATTCATTTGAGTCAGTGATATTGACAGTGACTGTAGCTGTCCCTGTCTGCTGACCATCTGATGCCTGTATCGTGAGCGTATAGCTCGTCGTCGCCTCATGGTCGTAGTCGTCTGGATCGTCAACACGGATTTCACCCGTAGTTGGATTTATTGTCGCCCAGTATCGCGTTGCTTCTAAGCCACCCCCGCCAGAAGTATTGCCGGCGGTAATGCTGTAGGTTACTTGTGCGGTAGCGTCACCATCTTCAGCTACTACTGTACCGATGGTGGCACCCGCAGTAGCTGCCTGCTCCGGCATATCGAAGGAGTAGTTGGGCATCACAGGCGCAAATTCGTTGATATCCTCAATCTGGACTCTGAATGATCGGGTATCCTCATGCTTCCCGTCGGTCACCTTGGCCACAAATTCAATTTGAGATCGAACTTCACGGTCAATTGGCGCGCTATTGGCGACGGTCACTCGGCCATTGCTGCTGTTGAGCGCAAAGGCGTTATCAGGATTGCCGGAGATTATTGTGTAGGTAAGCGGATCATCATCCTGGTCAGTGGCAGCGATTGAGCCAACATAACTGCCCACTGGCTCATTCTCGTCCATAATGAAGCCGACGCTTGGAAATACGGGGGGGTAAGCATTCTCATTGCCTATCTCGACATGAACGACGCCGGATCCGGTGCGCCCGCCATTTGTTACAGATATGCCTAACGTGTAGTTTTGGTAGTTCGGGTCGGTGAAATCGGTGTTGTCCGCAACCGTGATCTCGCCGGTGCTGGCATTAATTTGGAAGGGTTCTCGGTTACCCTGTAGCGTACCGAGACTACTCTCAGTATTGCCTGATGTAATTGTATAGTTTGAATAGCTTGGGGCACTGACATCATCATCTTCGGCTTCAACGACGCCTACAGATGTCCCATTCGGGGAGTACTCTCCAATATAGTAGTTCCGTGTAATGACGCTTGGGTCATGCTCATCCACATCCGTCAGATTGATTGTGATGGTGCCGGTGTCACGGTGGTATCCATCGTATGCCTCAACTACCAGCTGCCAGGATTGCCGGCTCTCCATATCAAGCGCCGTGCTATCGGCTACGCGGATATAGGCTCCCAAAATACTAAATGCGCCACCCTCATTACCGCTCACTATTGTGTATGACGCGGTACCGCCGTCGGGATCACTGGTTTGTGTGCTCAGATCAAAAACGTTTGTGTTATTGGCTGTGTTTTCTGCGATCTCTACTGTGGCATCACTGAATACGACGGGCTCGTTGGAATACTGAAAATAGAGCTTCCCACTGCCAGTCTTATCTCCGTCGGGGACGGTTACTTCAACGTAGTATGTTTTCCCGGGCACCAGGCCTCGACGGTCGATCGGAATATTGAGGATATTGAACCGTTTAAAACTATCAAGCTGGTGGTAGCCATGGTGCTGATAGTTTACGCCGTTACCTCTTACGAAAACGTCTACCTGGCCGGCGTTGACGGGCTGGTCGTCGGTAACTTGACCACGTACCGTAATGGTTCCGGTGAAGGTCTGGTTCTGCTCGGGCTCAGTGAACGTAACGACGGGAGCTTCATTCCAGTAATAGAAGAGAACTTCATCCGACCCTTTCTGCCCATTCGTGGCCGTCGATTCGACGAAAAACTTGTAGGTCGAATCTTTATTCTGGGCTATCCCGAGCTGATCCATGTCTGCTGTGTAGCTTAGCGTCGTCTCGCTACCCTGGGTGTGCAGTAACTTGTTGTAGCCGTTCCCCCGCACATACAGTTTAGTATTACTAAGCGTTGAACCATTAGGGGCAATGTTTGCCTGCACTGAGACATTGTCTCGATTGGTATAAGTCCGCGGCGTACTGGGCTGCGTGGGCGACGTGATCGTCACACTTGGCGTCGCGCTGGGTACTGCCATCACCCCGCTCTGCTGAGACGTGTCCGCTCCAGCTAACGACCATGCCTGAGTGTGGACCCGTATTGAGTCTTCGGCGCTGTACGACGAATAGGGAATGGTGCATGTGAACACCGTATTGTAGTTGCTATTGCTCGAAACGTAGGTTGTTTGCGCCTCGTTCGCTGCCTCACACGTACCGAGCGTCCGGCTGTTGTCAGACGACTTGACCGTAGTCAGTATTCGATCCACACCAAGGTCGCTATCCTCGCGGCTATGGAATTTATACTGCCCCTCAAATGCCCCGGTCGCTGCGTTAAAACTCATCGAATGGATTTCGGGCGCATATGGATTAACCCGAATTCGAAGATAATCAGTGTATGAGGATGATGAATCGCTTACCTCGGTGGTTAGCCTGTATGACCTCGGATTCCCCCCGGTCCCCATGTTGTAGCTTGTAGAAAAGGAGCATGCACGCTGGCCAGAGTAAAGCGTGCAGCCCGACCCAAGAGCGTTGATTGATGTCGTGCGGGAAACGGCACTTGTTAGTTCAATCTCTATCCGCGACAGGAGTATTGGTAAGTCGGACGGTGTAGTGTTTGGGGGGCCAAAATTTATCCATTCCCCTGCATCCTGGTATACAACGCCTTCCGATGTAGTGAGCGTGAAATACTCTATCGAGGGAGGGGCCGCGCGGACGACGCTCGATATGAGGGCAAAGTAGAGAATACCCACAAGCTTCACGCTGTTGGGCATTGTTCGGCCGGTGAACCCCAGGCGAGCGGCAGCAGCCATTAGCGAGACAATTCTCATCCTTTCCCCATTCCTCTAAATCTTATTCCTGAGCCCCGAGCAACAATGATTCCGTGAACCCGACAACGGTTTTGATGCGCTCGGAGCATAGATTTCCACGCTTCCATCCAGTTTATCCCGGCGCAACAAGGCCAAATCCTTGCCGAAACACCGTTTTGACCCCGTTTCAAAGAAGGTCGCCGTCTTTGCGGGTGTTTTTTGCCCAACGAATAACCAAGCGCACACAATGACAACTAGGTTGTCATTGTGATAAAGTAAAGCTTCAAGTGATCGCTGGAAGGGGTAGATAGTGGATGACGAGCGAGCAACAGAGCTCGATAGCACCGTCGAGCTATTGCGTGCAACTGCGATCAAAATTGAGCGGCTGTGTTCCAGGGACAAATCAGACAATACCCCGGCAAGCCATCGTAGATTTTTAGAGGCCGTGGATAAGCTCGGCGAGTCAACGGCGCCTAAACTGGCCTCTCTGCTTCAAGTTTCCCGACAGTACGCTGTGCGCTTAGCCTCGCAGCTAGCACGCTCGGGAGAGATTGAATCGAAGCCATGTCCAACTAACAGACGAACTCGCATACTCAGTTTGACGAATAAAGGCCTCAGCAGTATTAGACGCAGTCCATCGGTTCCGAGCGCAATACTGTGCAACCTTTTTGAAGGGCTGACAGCTCAGGAAAAACTGCTATTAGAGAAGGCCTTAATGACCATTAACGATAACGCTGGGAAAGAGCTTAGCCGATTATGTTGATCCCCGAGCAGCAGGCGGTCGCTTCACATAGCCAGGGTCACAGCCGTGTTTCAGCTGTGCCGGGAGCAGGAAAAACGACGACCATGGTGCAGTTTATCCTGAACGCCCTTGATCGTGGGGTCGATCCACGCTTGATCCGCATTGTCATGTTCAACCGCTCAGCTCAAGAAGACTTTACACGCAAGCTGGCAAAAGCTGCAGGTGGCAAATACCCTGCCCTCCCGCCGGTCCGAACTTTTCACGCGATGGGGCGCGCACTGTCACTTTCACTAGCGGAGCGCGGCCATCTTCCACAGTTTGATCCTCAGCCGCTAAGCGAAATTCAGGCATCATTGGCAATGTTCAATTGTCTCAAGGAAGTAGCCACAGGGATCGCCGCTGCAGACATCACAGAAAAGCGCCAGCAGTGGACCCAGGCGTTCAGCGGCTTCGTTGATATCGTAAAGGCTGGCCTCAAGTCGCCAGCTGAGGTCTTCGTGGAGCTCGGGTACGCTAGTGATCAACAAATATTCATTCCCGCATTTGAGGCCTTCGAGGCTTGGCGCCGCGAAAATGGTCGCGTCACTTTCGCCGATTTCTTGTATGACCCTTGCATGGCGCTAGCCAAAAACAGGGATATTGTCGGCGAGCTGGAGAACCGGGTGGATATGCTTATCGTCGACGAATTTCAGGACGTCAACGATATTCAGTTGTTCCTACTCAAGTCACTGGCAGGAACTCGGGCCACGCTACATGTTGTCGGTGACACTGACCAATGTATATATGAGTTTAGAGGGGCCAAGCCAGCCCACATGACATCGGGCTTTGGCGAACTGTACGAGCACACGAATTACAACATCCCCCAGACATTCCGGTACGGTCATCAGCTTGCTTTGGCTGCTGGTCATCTCATAAGCAACAACCGCCATAGAGATCCTTTGCTTTGTCTCTCAGGCCCCAGCACCCCTAAAACGGAAGTCGCGCTTCATAACCAAACAAGCACGGGGGACGAAATTGCCGACCTGTATGAAAGCCTCCTTGCTAAGGGATATGCACCGAAAGACATTGTAGTTCTATGCCGGATTTGGTCGCTATCCGCTCCCGTCGAACTGGCCTTTCTAAAAAGGGGAATCCAACACAAGGTGGTTGGCGGGCGGCCGGTACTTAAGCAAGACGAGATACAGGCACTCATTACCGTTCTGCACATCGCCAATAACACCCTATATCGCGACTCATCAAAGTCACTTCCTGAGGACCTCTTCCGCCTACTCAAGCTCTCCGTTCGCCGTATAAAACACATTGAGCTTAAAGAGATAGCTCGACAGATGTCCCAGCCGTCAGCAGACCCTATCGCGGCACTTGAATCAGCCAGCTCGATTCTGACGGCCTATCAGGCAAAGAAAATAACCAAATTGGCAGAAGCATTACGCTTTGCTTGTGAGGCGGACGACGCCGGAGATGTATTGGAGCGCTTCGTAGAAGGCGTTGGAGTGAGAGCCAATCTCCGAGAAGACTGTGTGGAAGCGGATGATGCCGAGATCCGGGTAGAAACGGTGGAAGCATTCATGGCGTTCATCGCACACCAGCCTCAGGGGGATATTGAGCATGTAGTGTCACTGCTTGGAGAGCTCCTTTCTAATGAGCACGAGACATCAAAATCTGAGCCAGTGACAATCACTACCATGCACAGATCTAAGGGCCTTGAGTGGCCAGCCGTCATCATTCCCGGGCTGGATTCAAAGCATATGCCCTACTACAGAGAGGGCGACGAACCGAGTGAAAGCTATGACGAGTCTGAGCGGCGACTTCTATATGTCGGTATGACCCGAGCGAAGAAAGAACTCCACATGTTTGCCCCTGGCCTCAATGAGGTCGATGGTTTTGTGCTTTCCGAAAAACCATCCCCGCACGCTATACCGAGCGCATTCTTGGCTGAAATGAACCTTCCATTATCTACCGCACTGGGCAAAGCTATCGCGGAGGGCACGCCGTGCCCAGCTGATGCAGGCCCGATCACTCCATTAGCGGTCCAATACCAACAGCAGATCTCACCAGCAACAACCCTACCCTCCCCCAAAGGCATTTCGTTGCTGATCTGGAGCAACGCATTAAAGGGTAAACGTGTCGTTCATGCTTCGCTGGGATTAGGCACAGTTATCGATGGACGACGCGACGGACTGGTATGTCAATTCAAAGATGACACCAGGCTGTTCCCGCTAGTGGTCGCACATACGGAGCTTAGCTTCGCCGGGGCTGCGAACATGAATTCGACAGTCACAGAAGATTCTGCTGCGGCTAGCCATAGCAGCAGCTCTTTACCACCCTTGAGCAACGGACAATCCGTCTCTCATGCCCGGCTCGGGATCGGAGAGATTGATCGATTTGATGATGAGTACGTGTACGTACGGTTTAAAGGTGTAAAGGAAGCGAAGGTTTTCAGAAGGGCGGAGTTTGTCGCCCAGAGGGCCGGGTAAATTGAATACCGACAGGCTTACTTCTTGCTAACCCACGCAACCAGTTTCTCGGCGTAAAGGTAACCAAACACCGGCGGTGCAAGCGCCAGCAAAGTAATTGCAATGACAAGAACAAAACTCATTTAGCCGTCTCCTCTGTAGAAAGCGACCACTTAAGTATACCAAATTGGGAAACAAAATCGTAGGAATTGCGATCAGCCTGGTTATAGGCTGCCTCTGTCTTTGACTGATTGTGAAAAGGGGTGACCCGAAGGTCAACCCCTAATCGAGCGGCTAGCGCCGCTCACTTTGGCTAATGGGTGATTCCACATAGTGCATGACGCGCGGTGCAATACGGTCTGCGTTTTTATAGAAAAACACAGGTATTGCGAGCGCAGCGCACATGACCAATGCGGCTCCGATAATGGCCATACCAGTATCCCCTTTTTTGAAGGTTCGTTGTTGGTTATGACATCGGCAATTTCCTACGTCTTGCGCCGACGCCTCCGAAGGTTCTACTCGTCGTTACGATCGAGCAGGACAGCCAGAAAGGTGGCGGCACAGGCTACTGCTACGAGCACAAGGCCCAGGACAGCGGCAGCCGGCGGGACCCACGCAGACGCGACACACGCGGTGCCGGTCAGATGAGCAAGTGCCAGACCCAGGAAGAGTACGCCCAGTTCGCCCGCTAGGAAAGCGAACACAACAAGCATTGCTTTCCGTACTACTGCTACGGGAGTCATAGGTTAATCCTCCGATATTGCAGAGCCCAACTGCAGGTTAGGGTTAAACCCATCGGAGGCGAACGTAACTCCCCCATCGGGTGAGTCACCCGATGGGCAGTGTGTTGTCGTGACCAGAAGTCACTTTTTGTCCGGTTAGGACGGCACTTTGTTTTGAGTGGGGCGCGACCACTGTTCATCAGCTGCGAGTTCGCAGGCCGAATGAATAAGAATGAGCCAAGTATAGAATTGCGGCCCGGGAGTAGAGCGGCCATTAAACAGTATTTAACTGGGGTAAGAAAAAAGGCGGCCGAGGCCGCCGAGGGGTTGTGAGGTATTCAACTGTGAAGAGGTGAACACAGGTGATCGCGTTACGCTCGACAACACCCTCAATATACCGTGAGTGTTTTCTTTGCTGGCTATCACAAGCGTTATTTAACTTCTGTAATGCCGGGTTATAGGCCTAAAACATATAGCGAAGACTGATCGCAATACCTTCAACGTCATTATCTTTAACTACCATTGACTTGGACCAACCGATGCCCGCCCTTAGCGTGTGCGTTAAATGAAAAGCAAACCCTGCCGTTATACCCGGGCCGCTTTCACTGTCCCCTTCAACGTCCACGTAGCTATAGTTGATGCCTAGCTCCAGTTCTATCAGATCAGTCAGCCACGTCCGCGAATCGATCAAAAGCGCCAGCTGCTCCCCCTTTATACCGTCCAAGGCATCCTGGTTGGATTCAACCTTACTGAACGCCACACCAAACTTCCCTGTGATACAGGTCCGGTTTGTAGAAGCCAGCTCACCGCCAGCGGCGAAACTGTAACTTTTCTGTTTGGCATCAATATCAAGAAACGACGCGCTAATGCCGGCAATTTTGCTCAAGTCGTGTTCCGTATACCCCAGATTGAGAATCATCCCAGTCCGTCGATTGCCTTGAAATGAAGCCTGCAGCGCAATCACGTCGACCTCAGTATCAAACTCGTCTTCCTGTTCCCCGTACACCAACTGGATATAGTCATAGCTGAATGGCCCGGCCAGAGCATGAGGTGACATTGCCGAAAGTGCGACTGCTGCGATGATGGATAGTATGTTGTTGTGCATAGACACCCCAGATTCTCATTCTTCCTGAAAGTATAGCGACAGCGTGATAAGACGATCGCGCCCGAAAAGGTGTTTTAGGGCCGCTTCAAAGGACTTTTTACGCGATAGCGATGATAGATAAGGATTCCAGTCTTCAGCAGGGGTGCTTTAGAGTTTCTTCGAGAGCACGTCGGATCTGCTTAGTAGGAACTCGTAGGCTAACCGTGCCTTCACCAACGGTATGGACATCTACGGTCAGCGATGGAACGCGAGCAAGGTCTGCCACAACAGACTGACAGCTACCTTTAGCCCCATAGGGCCAGAGCTGAATTGAAGCGACACGGCCCATTGGCGCAAAGGCAAGCGCTGTACCGTCGTGCTTTGCCCGTTTTAGATCACGCCCTAGCACCAACCTTCGGCCAATTGTCACATCTACAATCTGATCGCGATCAACGCGACGTTCAGGGCCTGGCAGCACCGATAGCCATAATGCGTGAGATCCCCTCTTTTGATGAACCGCGATCACTGCGGGACCATCAGCAGCGGCAATGTAGGCCATAGGCTCAGACGACAACGCTAACCGTCCGATCGTCCATCGCTCTTCCTCGGGGTCAGATAGAGCTGGAATGCTAATAAGTAACATCGAGCACAGTAGCAACTTCAGCATGGCGTTTTTTCACCCACGGTGGTAGCGCGAACCCATATAACCCTGCCGTCCGGGAGTCTGCGCTGATGTCTTTTGCGAGGATGGCCCTTAGGGGCAGGACGCCCAGCAGGCGACTTTGCCGAACTCATTTCCGAAACATCTTCCCAGCTCTCGGCAAGCACAACATCTACGAGGTGTGAAACAGCTGGCGCCATAAGCGAGTAGATATACCGGGCGGCCAACCACGGGCTATGCCCCAAGAACAGCAAGTCGTCCTCGTCGGACATGGCCCGCCACACATACACTTGCTGTGGCTTAACAGGACATGGCGGCAAAGGAAATGACCGTTGCTCAGGTGATTGTCGGATGCGATGCGGCGATAAGGGCTGACTTGGAGCCATTAGAATAGCTCCATAGGGACGGACGATTGGCGGTTTGTTTGGTCTAAGGAGCATCGGAGCTACCAGGTAGTGGGCTTCGGCAATCTTGGGCTCCCATTGGCCTCGAAGAAGCGGTTGAATCCAAACCGAGTTATCACCCCATCTCGTGATGGGGCGTCCAAACCGCAACGACTGCGGGTCATCCTGCGGGAATGCCATTGCCACCGTCACTGTCACAGACCCGGCCGCATCGCGGTAAGGTATACATAGGGTCTCCCGGAACGCTGGGCTATGTAGATTCGAAAAACCGAGCGCGGCGTGATGAACTTCTGATTCAAAGGATTCACTCGCTTTGGGAATCACCCAGCGACTCCGATCTTGAGCTGCCGATGCCAAAATGCGGTCAGCTACTGACTGCGGAGCCGTCGGGGGCGACAGTTGATCAAGCAGCGGCCCTACTCCCCTTCTCGCTGCTGATAACCCTGAAAAAACTTCAGCAGCGTCTATGATCGGGATAGCGGTAGCCATTCCACCCTCACCGGGAGAAAAGATTTACGACATCGTCAAAGGTCGTTCTTACTTTAAACT
>JBFKDP010000107.1:0-11689 GCA_041619575.1 Litorivivens sp. | reverse complement strand
TGGACATTCAGCTGCTGAGGCGGAGCTAGGTCCTTGACCTAGCGTATTCCTCCCGCCAGCACATGAACCGCCTGTCATAGATCCCCCAAGCTAATTCTCTTACTCTTCAACTGAAAAGGAGCCGCTCAATGCCCACACTACTGCATCATCACCGCGCCACTATCAACGGCATCACCCTGCACTACGTCGAACAAGGCGAAGGTTTACCCGTGGTGCTGTGCCATGGTTTTCCCCACCTGTGGTTCAGTTGGCATCGCCAAATTAAAGCCCTGGCTGCGGCGGGTTACCGGGTGATTGCGCCGGATATGCGTGGGATGGGCCAGACCGACGCGCCGCCGGACGCTAGTGACTACGGGATTGATGCCATTACCGGCGATTTGCTGGGCTTGCTCGATCACCTGGGTCTGGAGAAGGCGGTATTTGCCGGCCTCGATTTTGGCGCCTTCGCAATCTACGATCTCGCCCACCTTCACCCAGAGCGGGTGATAGCCATTATCGGGCTGGAAAATCCTGCGGCTCCTCACAACCCGGACGTGTCGCCGCTGACTGAATACGCGGAAATGGCAAAAGAACATTTTTTGCACATCGATTATTTTCGCCCGGTTGGCCCTGCCGACCGGGATTTGGCCGCCGAGCCGGGGAGCTTTCTCCATAAGGTTTTTTGGGCGCTCAGTGGCGGCGGGGATTATTTTGCCACCTGGAAGTACCCGCCGGATGCGACCTATATCGAGGCAATGGACGATGCGCCGCCACTGCCTTGGCCTTGGCTGAGTGAAGCGGAATTTGAATTTTTTCACTCGGAGTATTCGCGCAGTGGTTTTACTGGTGGCCTGAACTGGTATCGCTCCATGGATTTAAAGTGGCAGCAGCGCAAGATCCTTGAGGGACGCCAGAGTGAGGTACCTGCCTATTTTCTTGGCAGCGAGCACGATGTTGATCTGGAGGCTTTTCACGGTGACGACCCCATCAGCCTGATGCGGGCGCAGTTCCCGAATTTGAAGCGTGTGGAAATGGTAGCCGGCGCGGGCCATCTGGTTCAGCTGGAAAGGTCAGACGACGTGAATCGCATTCTGCTCGAATTTCTGGAGGACATTGGTTAGAGCAACGGTCGCTAGCCATCGGCGAGTAGAGCTTAGCCGAGAGGCGCCACGCTTTTCAAAATTAGGCTCACTAGCTGTGTTTGCTGATTCACGCCGGTCTTTGAAAATATAGAGCGCAAATGGGCTCGCGAGGTGTTGCGGCTGATATGCAGTTTGGCACTAGCTTCATCCAGGCTGAGCCCATTGGCCAGAGCCGTTGCCAGACGGCTTTCGGCAGGCGTCAAGCCGAATAACTGAGTCAGCGAGGAGTGAGGTGCATCGATGGTGGCTGCGGCATCGCTCACAAATATGGCGATAACGGCCTCGTCGTCATGTTCGCGATGGCGCTTGACAGCCAGTGGTCTTACGGTCAGTCCGAGATGGCATTCCCCGCTGTTATCGTAAACTGGCATCGCCTGAGCGAATACCGTGTCTTTGCGCATGCGGGCATCGAGTGCGGCCTCGATAGCACTGCGCAATTTCTGATTGTCGACAGGCCGTTGCAGTGCCAGCTTGCCGGCCTTCAGTGTCAGCCCGCGGTTTGCCCCCAGCAGCCTTTCCGCCATGGGATTACTGTCGACCAATTGCTGCTTTTCATTCAAGAAGAACGTCGCAACCGACAATTGGGAAACAGCCTGCGCGTAGAGCTCCTTCTCGCTGCTCACACTTTCCAGGCGACTATGAATACGCAGTGCGCGTTTTAGATGAGGGATCAGGCTGTTCAGCAGAGCGCGGTCGTCGTCTGAAAAACCCTCTTTGCCTCGATTGCGCGTCAGCCGCAGGCTGGCGTCAATGTCAGAACCGCTGCTTAATTCAATGCCCGCGATATGGTGAATACCAAAGGGTTCCATGCTCAGTTTGTAAAAGTCACTGTCGAGTAGGGCGGTCATATCCAGATGTTCGTCGAGGGTAACGGTAGTGTTGTCGGGTATATTGACGAAGGGGTCGATGCTGTAGAACTGCTCGCTATAGGGGTTGTCGCCAATTTCGCCATCGAGGCCGGGAATGCCGTCGGCGATAATAACGCCACTGTCAATTTCATTGGGCAGGCGCAGCATGATGATGGCGCCGTCAGCATTTAGTTGTCGTCGTATCGTCTGCAGAAAATCGATCCAGACAGGTTCGGTCAGTGGAGCGTCGTAGATGGCTCCCAGCAAAATATGTTCGCGATCGTCCATTGTTCTTATCCATAATGCGATGCGGGCCTGAAGGCGCATGCTACAAGAAAGCAAGGGGCCTGTCCCCATAGTCCAGGTAGACGATGCCTAGCGCTGCGACTTCTGCGATAAACGTTTTTGCTAAACATAATATAGGGGCGAGCGATGCGTGAATTTAAAGGCAAGGTGGCAGTGATAACGGGAGCAGCCAGCGGAATTGGCGAAGGCTTGGCTCGGCAATGTGCACAGGAAGGCATGCGCATCGTGCTGGCCGATATCAATGAACAGCGCCTGCAGGCCTTGGCGGATTCACTGGGTGCGGTTTTTCTGAAGACGGATGTTGCCGACTCGTCGCAAGTGGCGGTACTGGCCGACTTTGCCTGGGATCAGTTTGGTCAGGTCGATGTGCTGTTTAACAATGCCGGTGTCTTGATCAGTGGTGCCAGCTGGGAAGTGCCGCTGGATGACTGGCAGTGGATTCTCAATATCAATCTGATGGGTGTTATCTACGGCGTACATCATTTTGTGCCGCGGATGTTGAAGCAGGGAACGGCGGGCCATATCGTCAATACCTCATCGCTTGCAGGGCTGATGGCTGCTCCTCTGATGGGGCCGTATACCGTTGCCAAACAGGCCGTACTGGCCTACACGGAAACCCTGCGTTACGAGTTGGCGGAAAGTCCGCTGACAGTGTCTGCACTTTGCCCGGGCCCGATAGCGACGGGTATCGCTGGCTCCGGCAAGGACAGAAAAGCTCAAGCTTCGCCGAGCGAAGGGCAGCAGCAACTTATGCAGTACCTCGATGACGGTATCAGTCAGGGGATGCCCCCTCAGGAGTGTGCCGCTCTGGTGTTTGATGCGATGCGCGAAGAGCGCTTCTGGATCTTTACCCACGACGATTTCAAGCCGGAATATCAGCGCCGCATTGACGATCTTATGGCCAACCGAAATCCTGTCTACAATGCCTACACCGTCGATGAGTAACCAATTGGTAACTCCCGCCGTCGAAGTGGCAGTGCTAGACTCCTTGCACGCTAAAGGAAGGGGTTGATACGCCCGTTCCTATTCAATGGCAGAACAATAACACTCAGGAGTCCTCATGGCCGTAAGCCCCGAACTGACCGATATGCTGGAATTTATGAACAGCATGGAAATGCCTTCGCTGGATACCATTACACCCGAAGAATACCGGGTTGCCTTTGCCTTCCCGCCTGCAGACACAGTACACCCGGTTGGCAAGGTAGAAAATCAGACGATTGCCGGTCCCGGCGGAGACCTGCCGATCAGAATTTACACGCCTAATGCCGCAGGTCCCTTTCCTGTACTGGCATATTACCACGGCGGTGGCTTTGTACTGTGTGACCTCGACTCTCACGATGACCAGTGCCGCAAAATGTGCGATGCCATGAATGCCGTGGTGGTGTCGGTGGATTACCGCCTGGCGCCAGAGGCAAAATTTCCAGCCGCACCGGATGATTGCTACGCCGCCACCCAATGGTGTGCCGACAATATGGCAAGTCTGAATGGTGATGGTCGTTTGCTGGTCGGTGGCGACAGCGCCGGTGGCTGTTTGGCTGCTTCGGTCTGCCTGATGGCAAAAGAGAAGGGTGGTCCCGAGATTGCCCACCAGTTTCTGATTTACCCGGTCACTGACTGCAATTTTGAGACGGGTTCCTACCAAGATTTTGCGGAAGGCTACTTTCTGAGTCAGGACATGATGCGCTGGTTCTGGAAACACTATCTCGACAGCGAGGCTGACGCAGCAAACCCGTTGGCCTCGCCCCTGCGCGCTTCGGACCTGTCTGGTATGCCGCCAGCGACCATCATTACTGCAGGGTACGACCCTCTGCGCGATGAGGGCAAGGCCTTTGCTGACCGGCTTTCGGCAGCGGGCGTTAAAGCCGATTATCGCTGCTACGACGATATGATTCACGGTTTTCTTGGTTTGCCCGTGCCCCTCAAGGCTGCGGACGATGCCATCGCCTATATGGCCAGTCAGCTCTTAGCGTCGTGAAAAAAGCGCCCTAACCATAATCAATAAGGACTGTATCATGGGACTTTATGCAATGACCGGAGGCGCCACCGGTATTGGCGCAGCCATCAAACAGCAGCTCCAGGCCGAGGGGCATCAGGTTATCGTCGTGGATATCAAAGATGCAGATATCATCGCCGATCTTTCGACGGCCGAGGGCCGTCAGGCGGCCATTGACGGTATTCACAAAGCGGCGCCCGACGGGCTTGATGGTTTTGTGCCCTGTGCGGGGCTTGGCCCTGCGGTGCGCCCCTTTTCGCTGATAACCCGGGTGAATTATTTCGGAGCTATTGGAACCACCGAAGGTGTCAAAGAGTTGGTGGCCAAGCGCAAGGGCAGTATTGTGATGATTTCGTCCAACTCTGCGCCCATGCTACCCGACGACGACTATACTGGGTTGTTGTTGTCTGGAGATGAAGACAAGGCCTGCGCACTGATTGACAAGAGCGATGCCAACCATGCCTACGCGGGCAGCAAGCGCGCATTGAGTCAATGGCTTCGCGCTAACTCAACCGCCTATGCTCAACAGGGAATACGCCTGAATGCCGTGGCGCCAGGCATTACTCAAACCCCGCTGGCAGAAGCTTCTAACGATGACCCGGTCGTCGGGCAAGCGATGAAAGACTTTGCTGCCAGCGTACCACTGGGCCGGGTAGGGCAGCCGGCGGATATCGCAGAGGTGGTTTGCTTTTTGCTCAGTGAAAAGGCGAGCTTCGTGGTCGGTTCAATCTTTTTTGCAGACGGTGGCCATGACGCCATGCTTAGATCAAAGCAGTTCTGAACAGAAGGGCGCGTAGCCGCGCCCCTTTCCCTCCTTTTTTGCTGCCGGTGCGCTCGCACTGATTTCACAAACGCGCTAGCCTTAAGTTCTTTCCTTCAGTTGTATCTTGTCCAGGTTGTCAGGCATGTTCAGTACCATCCTTCCCGTCATTACACCGGTTGTTGTTTGCATCGTGCTCGGTGCCTGGTGGGCGCGCAGTCAGCCGCGCTTTCCGAGCGACTTCGTCGGTCACCTGGTTATGACAATTGGCGCGCCGGCACTTATTGTCGGTACGCTGGGTTCCACCGAGCTGGCACCGGGTGCGCTGATGGGGGTGCTGACTGCAGCCCTGACCCTGCTGCTTTTGTCCGCGCTGTTTTCTTTCGTGGTGTGCAAGCTTTGCCGCTGGCCGCTGCGCGATATAGGCGTGCCACTGGTCTTTGGCAATTCTGGCAACATGGGTTTGCCCCTGTGCCTGTTCGCTTTTGGAGCGGACGGCCTGGCCTTGTCCCTAGGGATTTTTGTGCTGTTTTCTCTGCTGCACTTTTCCCTGGGTACCGCCTTTCTCAGTGACAGCATGCCCAGCCGGGCGCTGCTGCGTTCGCCCCTGATCTGGTCGGGCCTGCTGGCCTTGCTGATGATTGCCCTCGACCTGGACTTCCCGCTCACGATCCGCAATACACTGGATATTCTCGGTGGAATGGCGATTCCGCTGATGCTGCTGACATTGGGTGTGTCGCTGGTGTCACTGCGTCTGCGTGATTCTCTGCGGGCGCTCGCTATGGGGCTGGCGCGCATAGTTATAGCACTGGCTGCGGGACTGGCGACTGTTGAAATTCTGCAGCTTGAGGGTTTGTTAAGAGGCGTTGTACTTCTGCAGGCGGCCACGCCAGCGGCGGTTTTCAATTATCTGCTGGCCCAGCAGTATCAGCGTAGCCCGGATCAGGTAGCCGGGCTGGTCATGGCATCGACCGTCTTGAGCTTTGTCAGCATTCCGCTGGTCTTGGCATTCGTGGTGTAAGCGTCGGATGTCAGACCACCCAGCGTCTCCCGTCAATAAAACCCGCGTTTGTCCTGAATTCGATCAATCACCTGTACAGCTTTCTCATAAACCTCGTTGACTCTGACATTGACGCCAGCTTCGACCCGGCGGGAAATCATGGTAATGGGAAAGACAAATTCCCGTTTGCCCGGTATTTCCAGCGCCCGGCTGCGGCCTAGGCGGTCGGTGTAGATGGTCCAGAACAGACCTTTTTCCTTGCGTAGCAGGTCGCCCAGTACAACGCCCATACCCTGGAGCAGTGCGGTGTCTTCGGCTTTTACAAGCTTGCGGTCGAGCAGGGTTTGCAGCACTTCCAGGTCATTTTGACGGGTGCCGTTAAAGCGCCGGCCAAATTCGCTGCGGCTTATGGCTTCCAGTTCGTTGATCTGGTTTTCCATAAAACGGCGATCCATTTCTGAAAGCGCCTCGGTGCGGAAGGCCTCCGCCATGAGCAGAGACGGTAACAGCGCCAGTAAACAGCTCAGTAATAGACGCACGGTAATCCTCCTTCTCTGTATCGTCAGGGGCCAACAGTCTAGGGCTAAGTTTGGTGCTGTGCCAGTAAATACGGGTGCTTTCGGGAAATTCGCTTGAGCTTGGGCAGGCCCGCCATTACCATTAGCGCCTTGCGAGATTTGGGAGAAGTTTGATGATTACCGGCAGTATGGTTGCGCTGGTGACACCGATGTTGGAAGACGGCACAATTGACTGGCAGGCGCTGGCCAATTTGCTGGACTGGCATATAGAAAGTGGTACCGACGCCATTGTTGCGGTGGGCACCACGGGAGAGTCAGCAACACTGGATGTTGACGAGCACTGTGAAGTCATTCGCAGTGTGGTTGCGCGCGTGGCTGGCCGCGTTCCGGTGATTGCCGGTACTGGCGCAAACTCCACCACAGAGGCGATTGAGCTCACTGTAGCAGCGAGCAAGGCGGGTGCCGATGCCTGTTTGCTGGTTACTCCCTATTACAACAAGCCAACTCAGGAAGGTCTGTATCTTCACTACAAGACTATTGCTGAGGCGGTGAATATTCCCCAGATTCTTTACAACGTGCCGGGCCGAACCGCCTGCGACATGAGTAATGAAACAGTGTTTCGTCTGGCTGATATCGACAATATTGTCGGCATCAAAGACGCCACGGGCGATTTGGTGAGGGGCAAAGCCCTGATTGAGGGTGTCGGCGGGCGTTTGGCGGTGTATTCGGGCGACGATGCAACGGCGATGGAACTGATGCTGTTGGGCGGGGTCGGTAATATTTCGGTAACCGCGAATGTTGCTCCGGTACAAGTGGCCGCCATGACCAAGGCGGCGATAGCGGGCGACCGCGCCACCGCTGAAAGTATCAATAACCAGATTGACGTTTTGCATCACAAGCTTTTCTTGGAAGCGAACCCCATACCGGTTAAATGGGCGCTTTACGAGATGGGACGTATTGAGAAGGGGATTCGCTTGCCGTTGACACCGCTGGGTGAATGGGCGCGAGATGAACTTCAAAAAGCATTGCAGGCCGCGTCTGTACTGTAACCATTAAAGCTGGAATTCGAATGATAAGATTTGTGGCACTTCTCTCCCTGTCGCTGATAGTGGCTACCGGCTGCACTTGGCGTGATCGGGCAAATGACTATCGTCAGGCTCAGCTGTCCAAACCATTGCAATTGCCGCCTGATATTCAGAGCAATGCGCTGCATGACAGCTACCGGGTGCCGGGAATTGAATCTCACGTAGTATTACCAGGCGAGTTTTCAGTGCCACAGCCAGACCCGCTTATCAAAGATGCGGAGCATGGCGTTGTACGCATTCAGAAAATGGGTGATGAGCGTTGGATTCTGCTCGACGGATCACCGGGTCAGATCTGGCCGCGTCTGCGCGGCTTCCTGAATCTGGGTGGCTTTCCAGTTGCGCGCACTGACGCCGTCAATGGCATTATCGAAACCGGCTGGGTGCAGCCCCGTCTGGAAGAACAGCCCCGAGAGCGCTATCGCTTTCGTATTGAACAGGGCGTCCAGCGTGGAACCAGTGAAATTTATATTCTCCAGTCAGTGATTGATACTGAGGATCCCAGTTGGCCGCGCGGCTCTGCTAGTGAAGACAGGGAGCAGCAGATGACACTGGCGCTGGCCCAGTATCTGGCGGATACGGAGGCTGCGAGCAGCGTGTCTATGCTGGCCGAGCGCAATGTTGAAGCTGGCGGGCGCATCTTCTTGGTGGGTGGCCCTGAGTCCTATGTCAAGTTGATACTGCCTTTCGACCGGGCCTGGGCCTCACTGGCCAATGCCATCGAAAAGTCCGGGTTTGTGATTGATGATCGCAATCGCAGCGAAGGCAAATACTGGATAACTATTGCTGAGGAAGGCTTGGAATCGCAGTGGTTCCATCGCTTTATCAAGGACCGCGATACAGAAGCCAGCAGTTTCATTGTTGAAATTCAGGCAGTGACTGAGCAGGAAATGCGGATTACTGTGGCGCCAAAAGAAGAAAAAGACGATTCACGCGATATACTTGAGCGTGTTCTGAAGCAGATCAAGGGCTTTATTTCCTGATCATCGACAAAGGTTCTTCATGCGTTTTGCATCACTGGGCAGTGGCAGCCGTGGCAACGGCACACTGCTCGAAAACTCCAATACCTGCCTGCTGGTAGATTGCGGTTTTACCATCAAAGAAACCGAGCGGCGTCTGCAGCGTCTCGGTCGCAGTGCTCAGGATCTCAGCGCCATTCTTGTCACACATGAGCACTCGGACCATATCAAGGGCGTGCTGCCGCTGGCACGCAAGTATGGCATTCCTGTTTATGCTAGCAATGGCACCGCCCAGTACGACACCATGCTGCGCTACCCCGACTACTGCGAAGTGAATACGCACGCTACTTTTTGCGTGGGTGATATTGAAATCACGCCGGTCGCTGTACCTCACGACGCCCGGGAGCCCTGCCAATATGTCTTTGCGGATGGCAAACGCCGTCTGGGCCTGCTGACGGATCTGGGTAGCATCACCCCCTTTGTCTGTGAGCAGTATCGGGAGTGTGATGCACTGATACTGGAGTTTAATCACGACTGCGATTTGCTTGCGCGCGGCCCCTATCCGCCGATGTTAAAAAGCCGGGTGGGTGGCAGCTGGGGGCACCTAAGCAATGAGCAGGCGGCGGAGTTGCTGACAAAGGTTGAACAGGAGCGACTGCAGCACATTGTCATGGCGCACATCAGTGAGAAGAACAATACGGTTGAGCTGGCCGAAGCGGCGCTGCGCCAAGTAGTGAGCTCTACTGAAGCGGCGCTGTCGGCTGATCAGGAAGGTGGTTTTGACTGGTTGGTAATCGCCTGAAGAGACGGATCCGCTGAAGTAGAGCCCGGGCATTGTCGCCCGGGCGGCAAGAGGACTATCAGTCAATCAGGCCGTAGTCATTGCGCAGAATCTCAATGATTTCCGCTTTGGGATTTTCCGACAAGGTGAGTTTCTCGCCAATAATTTTCTCGGCAATGCTAACGTAGGTATTGGATACCTCCATTAGTACCGATTCCGGCAGGGCATTGTCGCGGGCGAGTGCGCTGCGCTCTGCCATGCGGTCCTTGTTCAGCAGAATATCGGGGTCGGGGAAGTGATTCAGCAGCAGCTGGCGGAAGCCTTCCTTGGAGTTCTCAATGATTTTGCCGTCTCGGTAGGATGCACCGTCCCAGATGCGTGAGGAGTCCGGCGTGCCCACTTCGTCCATGTAGATCAGCTTTTCATTGCCGGCTTTGTCGGTGACGTAGCCAAACTCAAACTTGGTGTCGACAAAAATCTGGTCGAGCTTGGCAAGCTCGTCGCTGATGACGTTGAAGCCTTCCTTAAGCAGCTTTTCATACAGGTCAATATCGTCCTTGCTCGAAAAATTGAAGGCTTCGAAATTGTCGTCGATATTGCTGCGCGTGATATTCACATCATCTTGGGCCGGTACGCCGGGAATGCCTTCCAGAATACCTTTGGTGGAGGGCGTGATCAGAAGTTCGGGCAGCTTCTGGTCCTTCTGCAGACCTTCGGGTACCTCTATACCGCAAAACTCGCGCTCGCCTTTGGCATAGGAGCGCCACATTGACCCCGTGATGTACTGGCGGGCAATGGCTTCGATCATTACCGGACGGGCTTTTTGTACAATCCAGACGAAGGGGTGGGGGATGTCGAGAATGTGGCTGTCAGCCAGGCCGTGTTCGCGGAACAGTTTAAACCAGTGATTGGAAATAGCGTTGAGGGCAGCGCCCTTGCCGGGAACGCCATTCATGCCGCCTTCGCCGTGCCAGACGCACTCAAAGGCCGAAATGCGATCGCTGATAACCATGATTGCCAGAGGCGCATCTGCAGCAACGTCGTAGCCTTTCTCCTGAATCAGGCGGCGACTGTCAGCGTCAGTTAACCAGTATACGGAGCGGACTTTGCCGCTGTGCACGGGAGCGTCGGTACGAATCGGAAGGTCGTTGTTTACGGCCAATACTTTGTCGGCAAGACTCATGGTAATTTGTCCTGTATTCGAACTCGCCGCGGTAAGCGGCAGTTGGGTGATTCAAAGTGAAACGAACCAGACGGCCCACCTGGAACCAGGAGGAGGCGTTGGTCTGACTCAAGTAAGCGGGCGATTTTAGCAGAATTGGGCGGTGATGCCATAGTTTGATACGGCCGCTTAACGAGGGCTTTAAGGGCTTTTTGGCAGCTTTGCTACCGCAGCGTCGTAAGCCTCGGATTCGTGGGGTTTTGGGTTTTTCCATTTTTTATTGCTGATCCACCAGCTGCTGGGTTGCTCGCTGATTGAGCGCTGGCAGGCTTCGATGTAGCGTTCAAGGACCTCGGTGTTGTCGCCGGCGTAGGGCGGCTCTGCCAGTATTTCCCACCGAATGCTGTAGTGACCGCGACTAAGTCGGCGCGGGTGAGCAAAAACGACGGGATTGGCGGTGGCTTCAGCGATGGTCTGAGGGCCGAAGTAAAACGGTGCCGGGCGGCTGAAAAAGGGATGCCAGAAGCGTTTGTCCCGGCTGATGGGCGACTGGTCGGCGGCCAACAACATGCAGCGAAAGGCTTTGCGCTGACGCAGTATTTCGCGCGGTGCGCGCTTCATGGAAACCGGCTCGCCGTAGCGTGAACGCGCTTCTTTAATGAGTTTATCCGCTGTTGGGTTGTGCAGGGGCTTGTAAACGCCTGCAATCGGGCAAGGCATCCACTGGGCAATGCGCTGGGTTACCCACTCCACATTGCCCTGGTGCAGGGTGAGAATGAGGAGAGGCTGTTCGCGATCGAGGAAGGGCTGTATCAGTTCAGGGTTTTCGAAGCGCACCCGTTTGATCAGTTCGGCCTCGCTCATGGTCAAGCCTTTGAGCACTTCGATGCCTTGTTCAACAAAATTACGCTGAAATTCCCTTACGAGCTGTTTTCGCTCGGCAGCACTGCTGTGGGGGAACATTAGCCCAATATTCTTATCTATAACCTTTCTGCGATAGCCCACCAGTCCGAAGGCCAGAAAGCGCAGAATATAGCCAATACCGTAAAGAACCGGGAAAGGCAGGCGGGACAGGGCTCTGAAGAGGCTGATCATAAGGCTGTACTGCGGCGCAAAGGTGCGTATAGTAACGGAAAATTCATAAAGACTCTTTATAATC
>JBFKDP010000106.1:0-11774 GCA_041619575.1 Litorivivens sp. | reverse complement strand
TGGTAGTCAACCAAGGTTATCCCTCACGTCGTCATGCGCGCATAACTGTCCAGGATGGGCGTGTGATGCTTGAGGACCTGGGTTCCACCAACGGTACGTTCGTCAATAAGCGGCAGATTGATTCTACTGTGCAAGTCAAACCTGGCGATGTTATCAAGTTCGATTCGGCGGCCTATCATCTGGTTGTTCCCGATAGTGGCAGTTCCACGCTCGTGATGCGGAACCTTGGTGCAACCAACGAGATGCCCGCTGCTTCCTCAATTGTGATCGATGGTGAAGAAGAGCAGGATGCCGGCAACGAAACGGCTTTCCATCAAGCCTTTCCTTTGCCTGCCGATTGGCAGGATGGTGAAGCCGCCGGGAATACGCTTTCCGGCGCCGGTATGAGCCGTGCGCAGGTTGATGAACTCCTTGCGGATAGTATTCCGAAAGACAGTGGTGTTACTGCAGCGCTGGTGATTACGTCGGGCAATCATAAGGCGCGTGTTGTCGGCCTTATCGCCAAGGGTGAAAAGCAGCGCTGGACGATCGGACGCGATGAAAAGTGTCAGTTTCCACTGAGCGATGCCAGTGTGAGCGGCCAGCACGCTATTTTGCAGTGCATTGCTAATACCTGGGATATCAAGGATACCAATTCGACCAATGGCCTGAAGATCAACGGGCGTAAAGAACTGCAGGGGCGGCTCCGCGACGGCGATAAAATATCGTTGGGGCAGGTCAATATGGTGTTCAGGCTGCTTTGAGTACGGATAGAGCAAGCGCTTTCACGCTATATGGCACCTCAGCCTGTCACTTGTGCGAATTGGCAGAGGCGCAATTAATGGCGTTGGCTGAAGCCGGTCTTCACTTGGACTGCGAAAAAGTTGACATCAGTGAGGACGATCGCCTCATGGACCTCTATGGCGTTAGCATCCCGGTCTTGCGCAGAAACCGGGATGGTTCGGAGCTGAACTGGCCCTTCCAGCCTCAGGATATCCTCGATTTAATAGAATAGATTACTCTCCTACACGGACGGCTAGAACATCGCAGTGCGCGCCGTGTAATACGCCATTGGCGGTAGAACCCAGGATCAAGGCTAGCCCCTGGCGGCCGTGGCTGCCGACCACGATCAGGTCCGCATCAATGTCTTCAGCGAGCTGATGAATTTGACTCTCAGGTCGGCCTATCATTAAATGCAGCCGGTCTGGCGGGATCGTGTAACGCTCGCCAAAGGCTTTCAGTTGCTTTTCCGCCTGTTCCTGTAATTGATCCTGCACGCCTGAAAAATCCATCGGTATATCGCCACCATAGGCTAGACTTAACGGCTCTATGACGTGAACCACATGCAGCTCGGCTTCATTGCGTGCGGCGATGCTGTTAGCACGTTCGACGACGAGCGCCGATTCGTCAGAAAGATCGATGGCAGTGACAATTTTCTGGTAGCTTTGCATGCTGTAGCGGCCTCCCGGCTGTGTTCATAAGACTATTAAGGTACAAATTGTTCGTCCCGTCCAGTTTGCAGAGGGCATGTCCTTGGCTTGGCTAATCATCTTTATCGCAGTAGCAATGGTACTGGCACCCATCACCTTGATGATGCCCAGTCCAGCACAAAAAAAACAGGCGATAATGCGCGAAAGAGCGCGCGAGCTGGGTTTGATGGTGAATATCGTCGACCTGCCGCAGTCGCACCGACAGAAAGTACGGCAGGAAGCGCCCCAGCAAGGCGTAAGTTACACTCTGCGAATTGCGCGCAAGAAGGGGCAGGCACGTCCGCATTGGTTCTTCTGGCGAGAAGACCCGCTTGATGAGCCCGATGCCGGAAAAATTCCGCCGGACGCTATTTTTGAGGCACTGAAGGCCTTGCGTGAGGATATTCCCGCAGATATCGTCGGGTTGGAATCAACGGAAGCCGGTTATTGCGTCTACTGGCGCGAGCGTGGATCGTGCGAAACAGTTGATTACATTGCAAACCTATTGAGCAGGGTTCGCGAATTGTCGGGGGGAGAGCTACTTGAAAACCGAACTTAGCGCGGGTCGCTATCAGCATTACAAGGGCGGCGAATACGAGGTCATTGGCGTTGCCCGTCACAGTGAAACCGATGAGCAGCTGGTGGTATATCGCCCCCTCTACGGTGAGCGCGCACTGTGGGTCCGGCCACTTTCAATGTTCACCGAGTCGGTGATGGTGGAGGGCGAATCTCGCCCCAGGTTTCGTTTGATCACCGAGCACTAGTGCCCAGATTGCTTAGAGATTGCGACCTCATTTTTGGCAATGATTGGCTCGTTGCGCTTGACCCATCGGGTGCGAGGTCTTATATATGTCGCCTCTTTACACGTGGCTGATGCCACTAAAACCCCAAATGCTAGAAGGGAATTATGGCCAAATCGCTGGTAATCGTGGAATCACCCGCGAAAGCAAAGACCATCAACAAGTATCTCGGCCCGGATTTTATTGTTAAATCCAGTATTGGGCATATTCGCGATCTCCCCACTAGCGGCAGTAATAAAAAGCCTGTTGACGCCAAGGAGCGAGCACGCGCAGCCGCCAAGACACGAAAGATGTCGCCTGAAGAAAAGGCCGCACACAAGCGCAAGCGCTCGCGCGAGCAGCTGATCAACCGCATGGGTATTGATCCTGAGCGCGGCTGGGAGGCGAATTATGAAATTCTTCCAGGCAAGGAAAAAGTCGTAGCCGAGCTGAAAAAGCTTGCTGAGGATGCCGACGCAGTGTACCTGGCGACGGATTTGGACAGAGAGGGAGAGGCCATTGCCTGGCATTTGCGCGAGGCGATAGCCGGCGATGAAAGTCGCTACAAGCGAGTGGTTTTTAACGAGATTACAAAGAAAGCCATTACCGAAGCCTTCTCCCGGCCTTCAGAGCTGGACATCAATCGTGTTAATGCGCAGCAGGCCCGCCGTTTTCTGGACCGGGTTGTGGGTTATATGGTTTCGCCTCTGCTCTGGTCCAAAGTCGCCAGAGGCCTCTCTGCAGGGCGAGTACAGTCCGTCGCGGTCAGGTTGGTGGTGGAGAGAGAACGAGAGATTCGTGCCTTCATCCCCGAGGAGTTCTGGCAGCTGCATGCTGACCTCAAGCACAAAATCGGACAGCTGCGGCTCGAAGTCAAAAAGCACAATGGACAGAACTTTCGGCCGGGCAATGAAGCAGACGCAATGGCTGCAGTCGGTGCGCTAAAGGATGCCGATTACCAAGTCAAAGAGCGCGAAGACAAGCCTACCACTAGTCGCCCATCTGCGCCTTACATCACTTCTACGCTGCAGCAGGCAGCGAGTACTCGGCTGAGTTTTGGCGTCAAGAAGACCATGATGATGGCCCAGCGTCTGTATGAGGCTGGCTACATCACCTATATGAGGACGGATTCGACCAACCTCAGTGCCGATGCGGTTGCCCAGTGTCGGGACTTTATAGAAAAGGAATACGGTCCGCGCTACCTGCCGAAAACAGCGAACAGCTACAGCAGTAAAGAGGGCGCTCAGGAAGCGCACGAAGCTATACGTCCTTCCGACGTGGCTCTGCTGCCAACCCAACTCAAGGGCATGGAACGTGATGCTGAGCGACTGTATACACTCATATGGCGTCAGTTTGTAGCCTGTCAGATGGCCCCGGCTGAATTTACCAGTACCAGCATTACCGTCGCCGCCGCTGACTATGAGCTCAAAACACGCGGCCGGGTTGTCCGCTTTGAAGGCTATATGCGCGCGCAACCGCCTGCGGGCTCTAAAAAGGAAGAAGATACCGAACTGCCCGATGTAAAGGTTGGCGACAGTCTTTCGCTGCTAAAGCTCGACCCGTCCCAGCACTTTACGAAACCCACGGCGCGCTTTACGGAAGCCTCATTGGTGAAAGAGCTTGAAAAGCGGGGTATCGGCAGGCCGTCTACCTATGCCGCAATCATTTCGACCATTCAGGATCGAGGCTACGTCCGAGTGGAAAACCGGCGATTCTACGCGGAAAAAATGGGCGATATTGTCACAGACCGCCTGGTAGAGAATTTCGACAACCTGCTCGATTACGGTTTTACGGCGAGCATGGAGGAATCGCTCGACGAAGTCGCAGACGCGAAGAAAGACTGGCGTGTACTGCTCGATGAGTTTTACCGCGATTTCTCTGAAAAGCTTGAGCAGGCGGAATCTGAATCGGGCGGCATGCGCAGCAATCAGCCTTCAGAGACCGATATTGCATGTCCTGATTGTGGACGTAATATGCAGATCCGCACAGCTAGCACCGGCGTATTTCTTGGTTGCTCGGGCTATGCACTGCCGCCGAAAGAGCGCTGCAAGCGGACTATCAACCTAATTCCGGGTGATGAAGTGGTCCGTGCAGATGCCGATGACGAGGAAGAATCGCGGCTACTGATCGGCCGTCACCGCTGCCCCAAGTGCAATACGGCCATGGACAGCTATCTGATTGATGAAAGCCGCAAGCTTCATGTCTGTGGAAACAATCCAGATTGCAGCGGTTTTGAAGTGGAGCAGGGTCAGTTCAAAATCAAAGGCTACGATGGCCCGCTAATCGAATGCGATAAATGCGGTGCGGATATGCAGCTAAAAACGGGCCGTTTCGGGAAGTACTTTGGTTGTACAGCCGAGGAATGTAAAAACACTCGCAAGCTGCTGCGCAACGGTGAGGCGGCTCCGCCCAAGATGGATCCTGTCCCAATGCCCGAGTTGGCCTGTGAAAAGGTCGACGATTACTACGTGTTGCGCGATGGTGCTGCGGGCCTCTTCCTGGCTGCGAAGGGCTTCCCTAAAAACCGGGAAACCCGGGCGCCCTTGTTGGCGGAAATTCTGCCGCACAAGGATGCAATCGACGAAAAGTATAAAGACCTGTTTGATGCGCCAGTGGCCGATAGCAACGGTCTGCCAACTGTGATTCGCTACAGTCGCAAAACCCAGGAACACTACGTGCAGACTGAAGTGGACGGCAAGCCGACGGGCTGGGCTGCATACTTCCGTGACGGTCGTTGGCAGGTGCAGGAGAAAAAGAAGGCTGCGCCCAAGAAGAAGGCCGCTAAAAAGAAGGCTCCAGCCAAGAAAAAAGCAGCGAAGAAAAAGGCCTGAGTTATGTCCGCGAGCATACGCGCGCACGCCAACCTTAACCTCTACCTTGCCGAGCAAGCGATTTCGGCATTGGATCAGGATCTTCTTGTCGGCATATGGGGCGAGCACGCCGAGCTGGTTGCCAGCGACCTGGCGATTCAACGTCTGCAGTTGGCCTATCGCTGCCACCTTGGTGATTTGTGCGAGCAAAAGCTGGGGCAGCAGCGACCACAAACAGCCGCGACGGCGCTTGATGCTCTTGCGGCCCTAAATGAATCTATTCCGGAAGTTGTAGAATTGGCGGAAAAGGAAGAAACCCAGTGGTGGTTGTCGCAGCTGCTGGCGGAGAACTTTTTGCCCAGCGCCGGACCTGAGCAACACGGCGCTCCTGCAGAACTGATCGCACGCTCTGAGGATCGGAGCCTGGGTAACGCTGAAACCCTGAGGCAGGTGCTGGCTGAGCTGAAAGAGCTTATCGCCAGGCACAGGGATTCCCAGCAGGAATATTGACCCCGCATCACTGCGAGCAGCGGCCTTTTGCCGGTTTGCCTTGGCCCTGCTACCCCTGGTTGCTACAATTACGCTTACAGGGAGATTCTTCCCCAGCAAACAAGGTATTGAGTGTGTTTTCCTACCTAGAACTCGTTGAACTACCCAATGGCGATATCGTGCTCCAGCGTTCAGAAGACGATAGTGAGCCCTTGGTGGTTATCAGCTTTTCAGAGGAGTCCCGGCAATTTATGACGGCACCGCCACTGGAAGTTGCGCGGGCAATGATTCAGGCCGGGATCCAGGTTGCTTCTGGCGATGGCGGTATGGCCATCGAAGAAGCGCTGGACGATGAGGATTTGCTTGGTGATGACGAGCTTGGCGAGCATAAAACCGTTCACTAAAGGTCTTTTGCTCAGCCATCTATCCGGATAATCAGGCAGTCGGCCTGACCTTTAGTGGCCGCACACTCCAATTGTTGATATTCGCTTTCGCTTGCCGCTCGATTTAGCAGCATAACGACGGTATGGCTACGGCCGCTCTGCAGAGCCCGCACGGCAAGCGGTGCTATTTCGTGCGCTTCCTTGGCCAGCACCTGCAAGAGATGGTGGCCGGTCTTGCGAGCAGACTCACTGAGCAGGCTTTTGACCGGCGTATTGGCGATCCAGCAGGCCCAGCGCGAATCGTCATTGTCGTTCAACTCACGCAAAATACCGCTCAACAGTAATTGACGCGACAGCTGGTTACCGGCCGGTATGTGAAGCTCGGAAATTCGGCTCCAGGGAGCGCGCAGCGAACTGGGCTGGCTGTGAAAGGGCAGTAGCTCATTTTGCATTGGCATAATCAATGTCTCCTCAATATACCGACGCTAAGTCCTTCTATGGCAAAGTCCTGCTGCCGCAGATCGACCTCGATAGGCTCATAATCAGCGTTTTCGGGCAACAACAGAATCTGGTATTTGCTTTTGGTCGGTTTGTACCGTTTTACGGTGACCTCGTCGTCAATCCGGGCAACGATGATATCGCCATTGTTAGCGGTCTGCGTGCGGTGTACTGCCAGCAGATCGTCTTCAAAGATGCCGATATCGATCATACTGTCGCCGCGAACCCGCAAAAAGTAGTCAGCGCGTGGTGAGAAGGTTGAGCCGGGCATATCGCAGTAATCTTCAATATGTTCCACCGCCAAAATCGGGTTGCCGGCGGCGACATTACCGACTATCGGAATGCCTGCGGCGCCTGGCAGCCGAATTCCCCGCGATGCCCCGGCTATCATTTCAATGGCGCCTTTGCGCGCTAATGCTTTCAGATGTTCTTCAGCGGCATTGGGGGATTTGAAGCCCAGCTCACGGGCGATGTCGGCGCGCGTGGGGGGATAGCCCGTGTCTTCAATATACTGCCGTATAAGACTCAATACGTCCTGTTGTCGCGGGGTAAGATTGCTCATGACCTTTCCTGTCTGGATATACAGTTACTGTGAGTATATACAGTGAATGACCGCTTGCAAGCTTTTTTTCTTGAATTAATTCCCTGGGTTTAAGAGCAGGGCAAAATGAGGTCTAGGTGCTGAAGGCGTGGTAAAAACAAAAGCGGAGGGCGGTCAGGTACGAGTCCTGCCGCCTGAATATGGTCGGTTTGTGCCGATTAAGCCCGGCTTAGAAGTCGTCGGTCAGTCCATTAATGTATTCAGGCTCAATGTGGCTGACTGGGTTGTTCCAGTCTTCCGTCAAGACGTAATCGCTTGGATCGTGGTAGTCGTCGCCTGACAGTTCGAAGGGATTGCGCCAGTCCTCTGGTTCTTCGATCGGTTCCAGGAGGAGTTCTTCCCAGCTGTCCATGTCATATTCGCAGATCTCTCCGTCTACCATCTGGGCTTCCACGGCGTCGTCAATGGCCACCACTTCAAAAATGGATCCGGCCTGCAAGTCTTTGTACCAAAGCCCGATTTGTGGCGTCACGTTATTCATTTTTGACTCCCTTTGAAGACGCAATGTCAGACTACAAAGTACCATTACTGCCTGACCTGTACAGAGTTAGATTTTCGCGAAAATTTCACTGCCACAGGCATACGCACAAATGCCTATCTTCGTTAAAATTGCCGGTTTATCATTCCTTTAGCACGTGAGGACAACAGACTTGGCCGTGTTTACATCGCCTTTTTATACGCTCTTCGCATAAGCAATCGTGTTAACGTAATAAAATAATCTAGGCGTTGTAGTACGCAGCGTTAAAAGACCCATTGAGCAGTAGGCTAGAGAGGAGAAAACCATGTTGGATGAATGGCTGCAGCGATTTCAGGTGCAGGATTATCCGTGGTTGTGGCAGGTATTTTTCGCGGTGCTCGCGACAGCTTTGGTCAATTATCTTGTGTCCAAGTTTCTGGACCGGCTGACGGTCAAACTGGAACGCACCCATACTGTTTGGGACGACGCACTGATGGCCGCCGCGCGCAAACCAGCTTACTGGATGATTTGGTTGGTGGGATTCAGTTATGTACTGCAATTAATTGTGCAGACCTCTGATGCACAGATCTTCGACATACTGAACTCAATGCGCTCGGTGCTGGCGGTATTGATACTGACTTGGTTTCTGGTGTCGCTGGTGCGGGAAGTCGAGTCACGTTTACTTTCCGGCGAATACAGTAAATCTGATGAGCCTTTTGATCCGACCACGGTCATGGCAATTGGCAAGCTGGTGCGTACGGCGATTATCATCACTGCCACGCTGGTCGCAATGCAATCTTTGGGTTACAGCATTTCCGGCGTACTTGCCTTCGGGGGTATTGGCGGTATTGCGGTGGGTTTCGCGGCCAAAGACCTTTTGGCGAATTTCTTTGGTGGTCTGATGGTGTATCTTGACCGGCCCTTTGCGGTTGGCGACTGGATACGCTCTCCCGACCAGAATATCGAAGGCACAGTGGAAAATATCGGCTGGCGGCAAACCCGCATCCGCACCTTTGATCAGCGTCCCCTCTATGTACCCAATGCGACCTTTACCCAGATATCGGTTGAAAACCCTTCGCGTATGCTGAATCGCCGGATCTATGAAACGATCGGCCTGCGATACGACGATGCACGGCAATTGGCAGCGGTGATTGACGATGTGCGTAGCTATCTGGAAAACCACGATGAAATCGATCACAACAAAACGCTTATCGTCAATTTCAACAGTTTTGGCCCCTCATCGCTGGACTTCTTTATTTATGCCTTTACGAAAACAACGGCTTGGGTGAAATACCACGAAATCAAGCAGGCCGTATTGCTGGATATTTTGTCGATTGTTCATAAGCACGAGGCCGATGTGGCCTATCCAACTTCGACGATCAAACTGGAGCAGGGCGAACTGCTCAGTATTCATGATAAGGAAAAGGCACAGTGAGTATTGCTGTTATTGGTGGAACCGGTCTCTGCGATTGGGATGGGGCAGAGATTTTAAGAGAAGAGGAGGCGGATACGCCCTATGGCTCACCGAGCGCACCATTGCGCAAGATGCGCTATCGAGGCGCTGATTTTTATTTTCTTCCGCGTCATGGTGACGGACACCGCTATCCGCCTCATAAGATAAATTATCGCGCCAATATCTGGGCGCTGCATGCCGCCGGCGTTCGGCAGATCATAGCCGTCAATGCCGTGGGCGGTATTGCCGATAACTGCACCACCGGCGCCCTAGTACTGGCCGATCAGGTCCTCGATTACAGCTACGGCCGAGAGCACACATTCTACGATGGGAGCGATGGCCGGGTTGATCATATCGACTTTGGTTACCCCTACAATCATTTCCTGCGCAGCCTTTTGCTGGCCGCCGCGCAAAGTCTCACTCAGCCCATTGTGACCAAAGCCACCTATGCCTGTACCCAGGGGCCGCGCCTGGAAACGGCGGCGGAAGTAGTGAAGTTGAAGCGAGACGGGGCTGATGTGGTCGGTATGACGGGGATGCCGGAGGCGGCGTTGGCGCGGGAGCTGGACGTTGATTATGCCGCTTTGTGTCTGGTGGTTAATCCGGCTGCGGGCCTTAGTGCAGAGCCCATTACCATGGACGATATACAGCGGGTAATAGACTCGGGTATGTCATCAGTCAAAGCCCTGTTGGCGCAAGCACTCAGCGCTGGTTGAGCGCTTCATCTGATTCAGCGTCGGGCTGCTCAACTGGGCTGATTTTGATTAGCAGGCCAAACAAGGGGTGGTCGAGGTAGTGAACTTCGTCGCTGCGCATACGACGGTTCTGGCGCATGACTACTGTGCGATCTACGTAATAGCTACTGTCTTCTGCTGAGAGAACGTCGAGATTACTGCGCGGTCGAAATTCGCTGGGTTTTTGAGCGCTTCTCTCTAGGCTATCGCCGAATTGGTCGGCGCCCTGCTCTGGGTAAGTGTCTTCGCTGAACTCAGGTTGGCTGACGTCCTCTGTAACGGCTTTTTCTACAAAACCTGGGTCATTGAGCGGGAATGGAATAGGCAGTGCCGGAAATTCTGTTCGGCGACGTGCGCTGATTGCTGCTGGAGTCTCTCTTGCTGTCACATAGTCATTGCTTGCCCTTGGTGCGTCGCTGTAGACGCGGAAACTACGGCGCTCCGCACTAAATTCGCTTAACCACAGGTCAGTATCAATGTGTAAGTAGCGCTCAAGGCCAATGCGGACGTAGCCTTCAAGCTCGTGGTGTTTGCCAACGGCGTCGCCTCCCTCGATGAGTAGCGCGGGCGCCTCGCTGCGTGACTTAAGCTGTTGAGGCCAGCTACCCGAAAACAACAGTCGGTAGCGGTAAGCACCCTTGAGTTTTTTTACCAGCTGGGCGAATTTCTCGTCAGTAATCGTCTGGCTTAAGACATAGGGCGTAGGCGTTGCGGCGCTTTTAGCGTCGTTAGACTTCGATCCCGATACCAGAGTTTCCGCTTCAGTTACGACTGCTTGGGCGCGGGCATTGGCAATATCATCTTCACTTGGCGGGAAGAGATCCGGGCGTAGTTCACGGCAAACCGGATCGAGCTCTCTTTCCTCGCCGGTCGCGGGGGGCTCAGCATCGTCATCGGGCGCGTAACCTTCGCCGGCATCAACTCGCTCAAGGATCTCCATTAGTCGGTTTTCGCCTTCAGCGCTGACTGCAGGCTCCGGGTCATTCAGGCCGCATAGATCGGCTAGGTAGTGGTCACGGGTTTTTAAGCGAATCAAATCGCGGGGGTATTTCAATTGCAGAGCATTGCGCCAGACTTCCTCATTATCTCCGGCTTCGGATCGATGACCAAATACTGCCATATGTATCTGGTACCAGTTATCTTCCCGCGCTTCGTTGGCTGCAGGCTGAGAAAGCGCGGCTTGCGTGCTGAGGCCGAGCAGGGCAAAGGCTGTAACTTTCGACAAACTGTTCATGCGGCGGGGGAGAGTTCCCTTATCAGATTTTCGACAAACTGGAAGCGGACTTCATTATCGTCCAATGGCTCGGAAAAGCGCAATGCCGTGGCACCATCGAGTTTGTAACTCGATGGTTTGGTTTGCACGAGCATCACGAGATTGGCTGGATCGATGCGTGTTTCTTCCGCAAACTCCATGCGCCCACCGCGAAACGAGGCTTCAAGCTTGCTGATGCCAAGTTGCTGCGCCTGTAGTTTGATTGAAGCCAGTCTGAACAGGTTTTTTGTCGCATCTGGCAAAAGCCCAAAGCGATCGATCATTTCAACCTGTAATTCACGCAACTCGTGGTCATCGCTAGCGCTGGCAATACGCTTATACAGTGTCAGTCTGCCTTGTACGTCCGGTAGGTAGTCTTCTGGAATAAGTGCCGGCAGCCTGAGGTTTACCTCGGTGATAGACTCTGCGCGTTCCAGATCAACACTGCGCCCTTCGCGAATCGCCTTGACTGCACGCTCAAGCATCTCCATGTAGAGAGTGAAGCCTACTGAACTAATCTGGCCGCTTTGTTCTTCTCCCAGCAGTTCACCGGCTCCGCGGATTTCCAGGTCGTGGGTTGCCAGCGTAAAGCCCGCACCCAGAGTATCAGCCTCGCTGATGGCGAGCAGACGCTTCTCGGCATCGGCTGTTATCTGCTTAACGGGAGGCGTTAGCAGATAGGCGTAGGCTTGGTGGTGTGAGCGCCCGACGCGGCCGCGCAGCTGGTGTAATTGGGCCAGACCGAATTTGTCGGCGCGTTCGATAATAATGGTGTTGGCGTTTGGCACGTCGATACCTGTTTCAATGATCGTCGAGCACACCAGTACGTTGTGTCGCTTCTGATAAAAATCACTCATTACCTGTTCGAGT
>JBFKDP010000105.1:0-11891 GCA_041619575.1 Litorivivens sp. | reverse complement strand
CCCAATTCTCGAAACGTTTCGAGCACCTGAGCGTGAACTGGAGAAATGAACATGCGCAGGTCACTGCCATCTTCGTAGGCATGTCGAAGAATCATCGCCAATTCGTCGAACGTACTGGAACCTGCGTCAACATCATCGAAGACAAATTGCCGGTCTGGCGCAGGCAGCCATGTCAAATCAGTCAACCTCCGCAACTGCGCGCCAAAAACAATCTGCATATTGCTGTTTACGTCACCTCGTAATTCGCCCGGTCTCCATCCTCGAACACGGAGTCCATCGTCACGGAACAACGCCTCGTCATCTGATCTGATCGTCCGAAAACTGGAAACCAAAGCACCCCAGGAAATTGCAGCGCGAACCAGGTCGGGGACATACGCATGCGAGGCCATCCAACTGCTTGACCCGCTTGCTAACCGGCGATCGGAGAAATCCGTAACCGGAGAATAATGTGCATTAAAGGTAAAGAAATCCAGCGCAAGCACAATCTGTTTTGGACGATGCACTGCTCGCGCGTGCTCATAGTAACGCCGAATTTCATACAACCTCGGCCCCTCTAGCCCCAGATTGTAGACAGGCTGAAAATCCCAGCACGGGTGTTGCGGATCCAATCCGACCATCGCCCGCGAGGCGCCCAAGATCAGGGCCTCAGGCTCCACCTCACGAACAGCTGCTGCTTTGCCTGCCAGGGCGTTACGCCAGAACTCAGGCTTGCCGGATAGTTCTACCCGCCCTGAAAGCATTCCGAACAGACCGTACGGATCAACCAGGATATTAACCATGGCGATCAAAACGAGGCCAAAAAATGTAGAAGCCCCCGCTATCAGAAGATAGGCCTTGCTACTCCCGGAAAGCGTATCTTTCATCAGAAGTCGAAATACAGAAATTCGCTGATTTGCGTCATCCGCGTCAACGAGACCATCAGCACGATGCCAACCACGAACGCCCAAGCCACGTTTGCATTCCAGCGAAGACCGCTCCAACGCGACTCCTGCAAATCATGTGATTGGGCATCGCAAACTGGCTGTTGACGCAAAAATATTTCGGTGACATTCGGTGCAAGCCAGACAACAAGCAAAAGCGCGACCAACTGCAGCGCCTGCTGCAAGCCTGCAAAAAGATCAAGCCGACCAAACTCAACCCCTAAAGCCAGAAGCGCTTCGGCCAATATCGGAGCCTTGGTAACCAGGTAACCAGGCAGTACCACCCCGTTCACACCGGCCATGCCATTCAAAACTTGAACTGCGGCATCGAAGGACTCCGCCCGAAAAAAGACCCAGCCAACCACGACCGCCAAAAAAGTGATGACGCGAGAAACCCACATCTTCAATCCAGGAGCCAGGATCTCAAAGGCACCGGCATTACGCCAGATCGCATGCCATCCATGATTGATGATCAGATAGAAGCCGTGCAACGCACCCCAACAAACGAATGTCCAACCCGCACCATGCCACAAACCTCCCAACAACATGGTGAGCAACAAATTAACGTATCGCCGCACACTACCCTTTCTGTTGCCACCGAGAGAAATGTAAAGATAATCTCGCAAAAATCGAGATAATGTAATATGCCAGCGCCGCCAGAAATCAATGATGTTGACTGACTTATAAGGCGAGTTAAAGTTCAAAGGCAATCGCACGCCAAACATCAGCGCCAATCCGATTGCCATGTCGGAATAACCTGAAAAATCGAAATACAACTGAAACGTATAGGCCAGCGCCCCGCCCCAGGCCTCGATAAAACTTGGCGTTGCACCCGCTTCTGCCGCGTTGAATAGAGTTGTGGCGTATGGTGCAACAGAGTCTGCAATCAAGACTTTCTTGCCCAGCCCCAGCACAAACACACTTACTCCCAATGCAATCCCATCCAAAGACAGACCTGCGTCATTGGAAGGGCGTAGGAATTGAGGCATCATTTCCCGATGATGCACGATCGGGCCAGCAATCAGTTGAGGAAAGAACGTCACAAACAGGCAATAATGTCTGAAATCATACTCCCTTGCCTTCCCCCTGCGAACATCCACAAGGTACGCGATCTGCTGAAAAGTAAAAAAGGATATTGCCAGTGGCAAAATGATTTCTGGCCACGATATCGCCGAGCCCAAAACAACATTTAGATTGTCTAGAAAGAAGCCGGCATACTTGAAATACGCCAATATCAGAAGATTTGCAGCGACCCCTGCCAGCAAGAGAAGCCGCCCCACTCGGAATTCTGAACCAATAATCGCTTGAGCAAGACCAAAGTTTGCCACGACAGAGATCACGATCAAAAGAACGTAGGCGGGATTCCACCATCCATAGAAAAACAACGAGGCAAGCACCAACCAGCCCATGGCCGCCTCTCGCCCCCAAACTCTCCAGGACCACGCATAGCCGGCTAGAGTTATGGGCAGAAAGCAGAAGATGAAAATGTAGGAATTGAAAAGCACTTGGGCCTGACAGATGGAAGTTTATCGCAGATAAGGAAGAAAGTACGATACAAAGTCGATTGGTATCACAATCCGGTTATGCTCCTGAGTTTACGAATGAGCCGGTTCTTTGCAGATAACTTTCGCTTCAATCCGTTGTAACTGATTGCCCACTCAACGCGATCAGCATCCTCATCAACAAATAACCCATCGGGATGTACCAATGGAAAATTCATGGGCTCCGTGGCAAGGTTGGCCACTGCGCTCCCTGCATTGCGCAGATGGGTGGCTTCGGGACCGAACCCGATATTCCTAATCAGATTACAGCTTGGAGCAACTGCAACGGCATCGTGAAGCCAACCGTTGAAAAACAGGGGAAACTCCCAACTATTTATTCGACTGGCCTTCATTTCATCAAACAGATACGCAAAAACCTGCGTCATCTCGGGATCTTTCAAATAGTCTCTCAACCATGATCTTCCAAGTACAGGCCACGCCTTCATTTCTAGATCGTATCGCTCCCAAGCTCTCGACCATGAGGCCCAGCCCCAAATTCCATACCATTTTGAGAAATAATAACTGCTCGTTAAAGAATAATTTGTCGGCAGCAGTGAACTGCCTCTAACCAATTGCACCCGACCATCATTTCGATGCCGCTGCAACATTTCTTCACAGAAAGGAAAAAAACTTGGGTCCGGAACAGTATCGTCTTCCAGGATGATTGCCTCATCCACCATTCCGAATACCCAGTCGAGCCCGCTACTGACTCTAAGCCGGCAACCCATATTTCGATCAGAAATATTTCTTTTCACCTCACATTGCCATGGCAAGTTGTCAACAGCCTCGCGAACCTGAGCGCACAACACGATATCATCGGGATGGTCCGACCTTGGACCATCGGCTACAACAAGCAAGGTACTTGGGCGTACCAGCGCTAGAGCCTGTAGCACCTGCCTTGTATGTTCTGGGCGATTGAATACAAATAACGCCACAGGAGTTTTTACCGACACGGGTCACTTCTCCATCGCATTTTTGGGGATACCACCATTCAGCGCAGCAAACCAAGTCTCTTCATTTCTGCCGAGAATTGCATGGAATACCAACGAGCATTTGCTTGGCTACTGGCTAAAGGAAATCATAATTGAACAAACTAATATCGCGAGCCCAAATTTTTGCCACTGCGTTCCTGGAGGCATCAGTGTAATAATCCATGTAAGGTTTATGAGCGGTCTGATTTAGCAACGGCAAATCTATCGACAATCCTAAATCTTCGGAAATCTTCTTGAAGTCATTCTCGATCGTCTCGAAACGTCCGACGAAGTCGACAATAGGAATTCCATCCATGTCATAAACATAAGGCCATTGAGAGCACGTTGGTTCCGTTGGAATGATCCTAACTGCTCGAAGATAATCGTGCAATTGACTCACATCATCAACTGAAAGCTTATCTCGATATTGAGTCCTATAAATGCCAGCCTGGCCCCGGTGAAACTTTTTTATTCGCCTTATAAGACCGTGTTTTCGAGAGCGTATTTTCGGCAAATATTCAAAATTGTATTTCCAATTGGATACAACCCAGTCCCAAGGGTTGCGAACGAATACAAACTTGTAATAGTCCTGCCAAATCGCGCTTGGCAACAAGCTTCTCAGCATTAAAGGCGGCACATGCTTTTTATAAAAAAGCCCAGGAGATGAAATATCTAACTCTTCGCCTTCCTGATACTGCGCCAAGGCGTGCTCGATACTCGTCGTGCCTGTCTTGCCATTGCAAAAGAAAATGAATTTGTGCGTATGAGAAATAATCATCTTGAGATTTTAATGGAGCCCCTGCGTCTTCGGCCACCGATCATACATATGGACAATGCTAATGACGCTTCCATCTGCATTGATCAGTCTTCCCCGCTCATCCATACCGGTGTCTTTCAGATCTCGCGGATCGCTCAAGGTCGCCAGAGCACTCCGGCCGGTGCGAAGAGCGCCGGGCTTTCCCAACTGGCCGGTCCAGAGAATTTTGTTATGTAAGGCTTGGTCCAGTGGAGCTGAAGTAGCGCGGAAGGGCAACTGGTAAATCTCGTCGGCCATCGCATTCAGATAACTCAACATTGCCTCACGGTCCCCGTAGGTCACACCGCTACAGGAAATAGGATTACCCCCCAGTCTCTCCAACATTGCATCGCCGTAAGCCAGCCTAATCCAGCGCTCATTCCACGGCTGTTGACGCAGGCTCTCCGGATAGGTTTCGATCCCTACCCAGAGCCCCTGGATCGGCAAATTCTGAAACGGGTTCTCCTGGAAAACGACATCACGAACATCACATAGCAAGACTCGCCTGAATTCCGATTCGTGCAACAATCGCAGTGCATGTAGAAATCGGGTTTCAGTTGGCGCCAGAAGCCACTGTACCAAACGAAACCGAAGAGCATTCCCGGCGAACCCCAAGTCCGCCCCCCAACTCAGGCCGCGCACCAACATGAATAGAACAACACGTGCCGGCCACCATAAGGGAGCCAGAAATCTGCGCCTCCCCCGATGCAGTTTGAAACGAAAAGGAATCCACTGGGGAACCGTAATGCATTGAACCGTACTTGCATATCGGGAGAGCGCCAATTCCGCCGCAAGCTCTCTATGCACGAGAAGGTAGACCCAGCCTTTATAGCCGATGCGGTTGAGACTAGCTAAGAAACGCTCGATTTGCTGCAACTTGTACCCAACAGCCGCCCCGAAGATGAGTTGACCCTGTTTTTCCCCCTCTTTCATGCGGCTTCCAATCCGGCCATCTCTCTGAAATCGGAACTACTGGAAAGCAACTCCTGGTAGGTTCCGTATGCCTTTATCTCACCTTTCTCAAGAAGGACAATGGCGTCACAATGCATGACCGTAGTCAATCGATGCGCAATGAGAATGACCGTCTTGGATTTCGCCAAGGTTCTTATCGCATCGTGCACCAATGCCTCGGTCGTTCCATCCAGCGCGCTCGTGGCTTCATCGAGGACGAGGATCGGAGGGTCTTGATAGAGCGCCCGAGCCAGTCCTATTCGTTGTCGTTGGCCGCCAGAAAGCCGAACCCCCCGCTCACCTACTTGGCTTGCGTATCCCTGGCTTAGTTCGGTCGACACGAACTCATGAATGTTTGCAACCTTCGCGGCGCGAACCACCGCAGCCATATCGATCTCTCCCTCCGGCAATCCGAATGCAATATTCGATGCGACGGAATCGTCTAGCAAGAAGGTCTCCTGAGGAACGTATCCAAACGAGCGCTGCCAAACTGCAGTTTCCTCATGATTGATCGCTCGACCATCAACCTCAAGAACGCCATGCTGCGGCCTCAACAAACCCAGGATGACGTCTACCAGCGTGGTTTTCCCCGCTCCCGTTTTCCCAACGAAGCCAACAAACGCGCCGCGAGGAATCTCAAGCGTGATGTGATTCAAGGTTCTGCTGGTTTCACCAGGGTAGGTGTAGCTCACGTCAGATAACTTGAGAAGCCTTTGGAAAGAGATTCTCATGTCGTTGCGAGCACGCGCTCCGGCCACATTCTCTAGAACCAATTCACGATAAAAGGAATCCAGCGCCTCCCGATTGAACCGCAACGCACTCATTGACTTAAAAATGGTTTGCAGTGCCGGCAACAGCCTATAGCCAGCGAACAAGAATGCCACCGCCAATGGCAGTTGACTTGCTGTATCTTCACCGGCCACAAACAAGTACAGCAGACTCACCACAATAAACCCCAAGGCCACTGACTCCAGAAGATACTTCGGCAACATCGACAAACTATTAAATGCCACCTCCGCATTGGCCGCCGCGCTGGCAGCTTCCCTGAACTTGCCTACCAACGCGGCCTCCCGGCCCAGAATCTTCACCTCTTTCAGGGAACCGAATCCCTCTGCCACACTCTTCAATCGAGTCTTGTATTCACGGCTTCTAACCCGCCCAACCCGCATCAACGGCCGACGGACAAACAAATAAATAACGAAATAACCAGCTCCAAACAACACCAACGCCGCGCCAGAAATCAAAGGGTTCAGATACCCCAGTAAACCGATAATAAATGCCACCGTAATAACTGACGAAAGGATTTTTAGCATTGGCATCAGCACGCCATTGCATATCTGCATTGACTCAAAAATAATATTTCTTGTCATAGACGGCGTATCGCGCTGCATCGACAACGAGTAGTCCTCCGCGATGTACTTGGCAAACAGTCTTACAGATAAGTCACACTGTCTTTTCCATACAAACCGCGCCATCATCCAAGTAGTAAATGCGCTGAAAGCGTTGCCTAGCAACAGGACCACAAGGAGAACAACTCCGAGAAGCACCAGGAACTCATCGGCAGTCTGAAGTCCCGTGATGGAAAACAACTGCATCAGCGCATCACTTTCATTTATTGCCGCCGGGTTCAGAAGCATAGAGGCGAATGGCACGATCAGGCCGATTCCAGCAATCTGTAATATCCCCATTAGAAATATTGCAAAAACAATCAGAATGAATCCATTCCGGGCCCGGCTCCCAATCAATTCAAAAATAAAACGGAGGCTTTTCAGCATGTTTTCACCTATTCGCCGCGGCTCGTGGCATCTCTGACGACCATCTGACACCCCTCTTCAGCAGCGAGCAAAGGACTGGACAACATTGTGGCTTCGCATCAAACACAGGCATTTTCGCCTCACCGAACAAGATCTGCCAAGGCAATACAAGAGAAGCAGCGATCTTTTGAACGGCACGGAGAAAAAACTCGCAGGTATTTAGGATTCGGGCCCTAGACGACACCAGAAGTGCACTATCAACCCCGGTTTGTTGCTTACCCGAGAGGCTCTAACAACGCCCCTGACAAGATTGAATCGAACTCGACTTCTGATCAGTTTGCACAAAATTGGGGCCTGCTGCACATAACAGCGTGGTGAATATCGCTTACCCACGAGCGTGATTCCGGTCCGATTGTGCGAAACCCCAGTCACACCGCGCCAACCAACACCAATTTCGGCCGTTTTCGGTCAAACCGCAGAGTTTGGACGGACTGATCCCTCATCATACGGCACTCGCCTTGGGCGCCCAACCCCATAGCGTGCTCATTCGCGCCAGGTTATAAGCCGCGAATGTCCGCAGGCTTTGGCAGGAGACTCGCGACGATGCCATGGAGCGAGTCTCGCGAAATCCACCAACGGTTTTGTCCCAACGGAAGCGTTCCTCGGTCATCTTTAGGCACCTCAGGTGTTTGTCAGCATCGTTGCGCCATTGGTCACGCTGCTTTTCGATTCTTTCTGCGGTCGATTTTGTGATCGTTCAACTAGACTTCGGAGATCGGTGACCAGTTGCGCGATTCGCCGGGCCACCGCTGCCGGTTGTTCCGCTTGGCTTCGGCGCAGACGGCATTTCGGTTCGCAAGGATGCGTCTCTCCAGGCCTGTGTAACGCTGATGTGGCGTGAAGAACTAAATCGCATTGTGGCGGTGCGCGTCGTTCCCACATCCACGATCAATCCGTTGCTGTTTTCCATCAGCTAATGAGTCAAGCGAATCTTGGCTTCTGCAGACTTCGCTTTCTTGATACCGACGCGAATCCGGATCGGCCGGGGATTCGTGCGCCTTGTTGGATCGGCATTCACTATTGATGTCGCCTTCGCACTTGCCGTCGCTTGGGCCCTTCGGACCGCATTTGGGCTTGAAGCTTTTGTCGGAGGCCCATGCATCAATCAGCGTCCCGTCTACGCTGAAATGCTCATACGAGGTCAGTCGCTTCCATTCAGCCGCCAGTACGATCCGGCCGAAGAATTCTCTCAGTACCGATTCGTTCAGCAGGCGCCCGCGGTTCTGTCTGAATGTCGCGCGACCCCAGACGGGATCATCAGTATCCAGGCCGACGATACATCGGAAAAGTAGTTCAAAGTCCAATCGTTCCATCAACGATCGCTCGCTGCGAATGCTGTACGACACTTGCAGCAACAACCAGGCCCGTAGCAGCCGCTCAGGTGGTATCGATGCCGGACCCTGATCCTCAAACAGGTCAGAAAAGTGCTGTCCATTGATCCAAGGATCGCGTCGACCAGCGCACGAATCTTGGGAAGCAGAATTTTCGCAGGGATTCGTGACTCCAAGCTGACATAAGAAAACAGACCAATTTGCAGGGATTTCTCGCCTCCTACAGGGCTGTTATTCCGCCGATTTCCATGGGTGTATGCTCACACATCAGCAGCGATCTTGTCCGCGTTTTTCACCAGTCTGCTAAAAATTCCAGCATCAACTTCATCAGGACAATTGAAACAACCACACACCTTCACGTAGGCTGTTAAGAACAATGCAAAAGCCTGCCGTATACCAGTCCAGGTTCAAACATGCTGGCTATGCACTGCGTAGCCCATCATCGAGCTTGAACTTCGAAAGAACCACCAAACGAAGAGTTCGCATACTCAATTGGTATAACCCTTGCCGCTCCCCGATCACAAATTCCTAGTCACCCGCCCCTCACGGGCCAGACGCATTTCTCGCTGGGATCACGACTGGTTCGTGTTGAGTGAACTTAGGAAGGCCTTGTCGCTCCATATCGCAGACCTGAGATGGGAAGCATCCTCGCAAATCGTGGACTATGGCTGCGCTGACATGCCCTATAAGCTTATGTTTCCAGAACACTCAAACTACAAAGGCGCGGACCTTGAAGGCAACCCGAATGCATCCATCATTCTCAATGCGAACGGCACTCTTCCCATTAGCGATCAATCAGTTGATGCCATTGTATCGACTCAAGTCCTGGAGCACGTATCGGATCCGAGAGTCTATTTAAACGAATGTCACCGGACTTTGAAACCAGGTGGCGTATTGATACTTAGCACCCATGGCATATGGCCATATCACGCCGACCCCGTCGACTATTGGAGGTGGACCGCGGAAGGCCTAAAACTCCAATTAAACAGCGCTGGCCTGCAAGTAGAGCGCATGACAGGCATAGGCGGGATGCTTGCAATAGCCATACAACTTTGGCAATCCGACAGTGCCTGGCGACTACCAGGATTCACGCGCGGAATATACTGTTATCTTCTGCAACGACTTGCGGCAGGCGTGAACCGCCTGTATTCACAGGCTGGGAGAGAACGTAACTCCTTAGTCTACCTAGTGACTGCAAGAAAGCTCGAGGACGACCAAACGCATGATATGGACACATGTGAAGGTTAAGCCAAAATTTCTAACGGACACCGATTTCGCACGCTGTACTGACCTAACATTCAAGATGCCAGATACTGCCTGTTCGACCGACGATTTTGACCTATTTACTTTCTATTTGGCCAAAACACTGAAACAAACGATTTATTTGCAAAACGTCCGCCGATAAGAACTCTCACAACTCTAATTTGGCCCTATCATAACCGAGCAATTCTTGCTCAATAACCGGCATTCAACAGAATATGCACAAATTGACCCATCGGCTGAAGAACAAGGCCAAGCGCGTGCTCGGAATGAAATCCATCCAGGTACCGACTTCTACTGGGCACTCCAGACAACTGCCTCTACGCACTGAAGACATCCAGTATCTTACCGCCAGCAACCCAATCCTTCTTGATTTGAAGCTGCGCTATCAAAACTGCGATCTACCGATGGCGGCGCATAGCTGGTGGAATGAAACGCGAACACGAGATGATCTCGAACTCGCCTGGTTTCGCGGCGACAATGCCTATGTTTGGCAAACAAGACACATGGGACAGGAACCCGATATTTGATACTTTTTATTTGCTCTCGACATAAAACGAAGAGATAAACATGATTGGATAAGAAAACTCGGAGAAGATGGTGCATTCGGATGCTGGACATTCATGTATGACTCGTTCCCGCCTTTAAGCCGAGACTTGCTCGACTCAGTCAATGAACTATCATTTCTAGATGAGCATCTTGAGATATCAAACGGCCGCATAAAAAGAGTTTTGGACATCGGAGCTGGCTATGGCAGGCTGGCACATCGAGCACTTTCCGCCTTTCCAAAACTTGATCATTTTTATTGCACCGACGGAGTTGCCACGTCTACATTCTTGTGCGATTATTATCTAGATTATCGGCAGCTCAAGCCCCGTGCATCAACCATTGCGCTGGACGAAATCGATCAGTTTGATGGCTCCGGAATCGACCTCGCCATTAATGTGCATTCTTTCTCGGAAATGACACTAGGGGCTATCGAAGGATGGTTCAATCGACTTGAAAAGTGGAATATACCCTATCTTTTCATTATCCCCAATGATCCAACTTCGTTCATGTCGATAGAGAAAAATCATGAGCGACAAGACTTTCTGCCGATAATAGAACACGCTGGATACCGAGAAATTGCAAGAAGACCGATCATTGAGAATCCAGACATACGAAGGTATACTGGGAATAGTGATCATTTTTTTCTATTTGCAAAGAACTGATGATGTTCTTAGCTCAGCCAAAACCACAATCACCATCATCACATCAGGGTGCTCGGATTCTCAAACTTGGTAGTTAGTCGCGTAAATACAGATATCTACTGCAGATCAATTTTCGCTCGGTCTACAGAAGAAGCTCAGCTGCCTTACTATTTCCAAAAATACTACTAAAGCAGCTAAGACTCCGCCACTGACCAGGCAACATGATATCAATCAAACTGTATGGCTGATGCTGAGATGCAGAAATTCGATTTTCTCGAACAAGCTCCGTGACGAAGCAAGCGAAGATCGGAAACCATTTTTCTTGATGTAATTGCCCTCACCCATTGGTTCGACGACGTTCATCCTGGTCGTCCAAACGACGATCGATTTTACGTCTCGGTGGATATCGGGCAAGAGACGCTACATAAAAACGACTCCAACCGACAGGCCTTGTCCCCAAGGAACATAATCAGGCGCAAAGAAGAGGACCGAGCCCTCTCTGTACTTTTTAAACTTATGCCAGGTCTTCATACGCGAGTATAGTGCACAAATCTTTCGTTTTTTTATAAAAATGTTCTTTGTGACTATCATTGAAATGATTCTTCCAATCACCGAATTTTCCGCTTCTATAATGCTGACCGCCTCCCGCCCCTTGCTTTGATGGAACGCCTTGAAGATTTTCAAAGGACCATTTTTGGAGCAGACGTTCGAGCTGCCCCTGCGGCATCGGGATCCCGCAATGCTCGAAAAGCTGCCGCATATGCTTGGTTTGATTCGACCCTGTGAGATCTTCGAACTTCTTAATCAGGACGTCATTGTCTGAATTAGAATTCAGACCCCAATCCCTTAAAGAATAAAACAACCCATACTCTTCCAGATAATCTATGCTGAATAGCAACCCATCTTCACGCGACATTGAATTTAATTTATCCCGAACCATCCTCAGTATCAAATTATTACCTACTGGATGGGAGCCTTTTGCCGAAAAATACCACGACACTACAATATCTCTAGGATCCCTCATCACAAAAAATGATTTGCAAGCCGGCATCTTATCTAAATTCTTGTATCCCGAATAACTTATATAGAGGGGGCTAATGATCGCCTTCGGCTTGAT
>JBFKDP010000104.1:0-11904 GCA_041619575.1 Litorivivens sp. | reverse complement strand
GCTATGGGCAATGCAACAAGCGGAATCCAGAGAAAAAACGGCGCTGACAGATTAAGCGCCGCTATCTGAAGTTTTAGCTGTTTACGGCAAGGCGCGCAACATTATCGGTGTCTTCTCCGGAACCCATTGATTCCAGTTCTTCAATTTTTCCCTTGCAAGCCAAGGCCAGTTGATCTTTATTGCGGGCTAGAAAAATACCAAATTCTTCAGCTTCTTTTTCGTCTGCGCTCGGTACGTGTTTTTGCAAGAGCATGGTCAGGTTTTCCGCCAGCTCCAGCATTTTGTCGTAAGCGTCGGCATCTTTTTTGCTGTCAAACATAGAATTGTCCCGGTCACACATCCATTTGGCAATGACGGCCATGGTTTATTCCCCTGAAAGTGGATTTCCCAATACTGTATATAAATACAGATGTCTGCGCAAGCCCCAGTTGCAGGTGAAGGTGGTATTCAGGGCGAGACTTTTCGATAGGGAAGCGTCAGGCTAAATTCGCTGCCAACGCCAAGTTCGGACTTAACCGTCAGGCTACCTTGCAAACGCTCCGCATTTTTTTGACAAATGGCAAGCCCAAGCCCCGAGCCACTGAACTCCCCATCACCGTGCAGGCGAACAAAGGGCTTGAAGATAGTAGCGATACTGTCTTCCTTCATTCCGATGCCGTTGTCTTTGATTGAAATGGTAATCTGCCCTTCAGTGATATGCGCGCTAATATCAAGTTGCGGCAGCTCACTGCGATTATACTTGAGTCCGTTGGCCATCAGGTTCTGCAGGATTTGTCGGAGCAGATGTTCGTTACTTTCAAGCTTTGGTAAATCAACAATTTTTATTGTGCATTCCGACGTCTGGTCGGTGCGCACAATTCTTGCAACATCCTCCGCAAGTGTCTCAAGGTCGACCGGCTCCAGTTGGGCTTCGCCTTTGCCAGTAGCCAGGAAGTCCGTCAACAAGCGGATTAGGTTGCTGGCATTTGCCGCCGCTTTAGTAATAAATCCGGCATACTCATCGAGTTCATCGTATTTTTTTTCATGCAGTGCTTCGGCAACGAGTTCAGAGAAATACTGAATCTGATTGAGGGGTGCGCGCAGGTCGTGCGAGAGCATGTGAGCGAAGGATTCAAGGCCTTCGCGGTGTTCCGCCAACGCCTTTCTCAGGGATGCCTTTTCAATGGCGTTGTTGACTGCGTGGCTGACGGTCTGGGGGTTGAGATTATTTTTGGGTACGTAGTCATCGGCGCCGGCATTCATTGCTTTTGCGGCGAGAAGTTCGTCGCCAAAGCCGGTGACCAGAACTATGGGTAGAAACTCATCAAGAGCCCGCAGCTTTCTCAGGCCTTCCAGTTCGTCGACGCCGGGGAGTTTATAGTCCAGCATGACGCAATCAAGCGAGCCGTCATTGAAGGCTTCAATGGCTTGCGTAATCGAGTCGGCTTGCACAAGGTCACTCTGAAAACTGGCTTTGCCAAGCTGCCTGGCCAGTTGCGCACGATCTCCCCGATCGTCATCAACAAGAAGTATTTTCATAGGGCAGCCTTAGTAATTTTTCTCGCCTGGGAAACGCACCACTCGCCAGTAACAATCAAGTAGTTCAATCAGTTCCAGAAAGTCACTGCCTGCATTGTTTTTCAGTACGTAGCCCGCGACATTGAGATCATAGGCGGCAATAATGTCTTCATCGCGCGCCGAGGTGGTGAGTACAAAGGCAATACTGCGCTTTAACCCAGGCTTGCTACGCAGCTCTCGGAGAAATTCGATGCCGTCCATTCGAGGCATATTGATATCGACCAGTAGTAAGTGTGGTCCAGGGAGTTGGGGCTTTCCATTGCGGCCTTCAAGTATTTCCAGTGCCTCAACCCCGTCAATAGCGCGCGTGATTGGATTGGCGACTTTGGCCTTTCGCAGGGCGCGTTTGATCGCCTTGGCGTCGCCGTCGTCGTCTTCAAGCAGTAGTATATTGACGTTGTCCGGGGTCATGAGTTTAGCTCCTTGGCCGTATTTTTAGGCCATACAATGGTAAAGCGAGATCCCTTGCCAACCTGTGAATTTAATTCAATTCGGCCGCCATAAATATCGGCATATTTCTTTACTACGGACAGACCGATACCGCTGCCTTCAACCTGATCCCGGGGTTTGAGTGTGCGAAAAATTTCGAATATTTTGTTGTGGTATTTGCTCTCTATGCCGGGCCCGTCATCCTCCACCGTAAACACATAATCATTGGCGACCGATTTCACACCCACAGCGATATGCCCCGAGTCACTATCATGGTGTTTGATGGCGTTGGCTATCAGGTTGTAAATCATTTGCTGTAAGGGCATCCGCGTTAGGGTGACCTCGGAAAACGCCGGATCTACGGTGACTGTTATTGTCGGGGGCGGCGACAGTAGTTGCAGGATATTATCCATCATGTCCTGACCGTTGACCTTGTCGTTGAATCTATCATCGGTGACTCGGCCGATGCGCGAATAATTAAGAAGGTCATCGAGTAGCTGATCCATGCGCTGAACCCGGCTTTGCAGCAGCTCCATATTTTCCCGGTCATCCTCACTCAGGTGGGGCGCGAGATCTTCTTCCAGCCACTGCGCCGCATTGCTGATGACTCGCAGAGGCGCTTTCAGGTCATGGGAAGCAAGATAGGCAAAACCTTCGAGTTCTTCATTGGTTGCTTTGAGCTTGTTTTCAATTTCCTTGAGCTCGGAAATATCACGAAAAACAACAACGGCGCCATTGACCTGACCCTTGTTGTCGGTGATCGCTGCGCTGGTGTATTCAACGGGATAGCAGGTGCGGTTCTTACGCCAGAATACTTCATTGCGTTCAAAATGGCTGCCACCCTCGCGCAAGACACGATAGATATTGCACTGCTCTACAGGGTAGGTGCTTCCGTCAGCGTGGCTGTGATGAATTATAGTGTGCTGCTTCTTGTACAACATCTCTTCGGCATTAAAACCGGTAATGCGTTCTGCTGTTTTGTTCAGGAAGGTTGTACAGCCCTCGAGGTCGAGTCCGAAAATGCCTTCACCGGCATTATCCAGTAACAATTGCAAACGGCCTTGGCTTTCGGCTAATTTTTTTGCGGTAAGCGCGCTGCGCTCCAGTAGCTGGGAGCTGTACATCAGCAGGGCTGAGATAATTAAGCCAGCAATCAGGACGAGGTCCTGCAGATTCGCCCTGATTTCATTGTAGTAGGCCGGCGTTGGCCACACGTTGATCATCCAGGTTTTGCCTAGAATCTCGACTTCATCGGTAATGCCCCAGTAGCGGTAGAAAACATCGCGCTGCGCTGTGGACTCAAAAAGTTGGCGATTGCCCAGCCACACAGCCGTGTGCAATTGATTGAGAAAAGCCGGTGATATCACGCCTTGCAACAGCGCGGCGCCGTCAAAGACGGCCACAATGGCGCCGCCCGAGCCGGGCTTGCCACTTGGGCTGACAATCATAAACTGGCTGTTGCCCCTCTTAAGAGTGGATGGCAGCGAAACTGCGAGTTTCTCCTTGCTGAAGCTGGCTTCGCGAAGGGCAATGGCAAAGGTTTCACCCAAAAAGTCGTCGGCTGTGGTGACTTGCTGGGCCCAATGGGTGTCAGCATGCTGGCTTTTACGAAATCCAATGGCGCTCAGCCCAGTATGATCGCGCAAGTAATGCTGGGCGTCGCGCCGCCAGGATTCCTGGTCGGTCTGGGACGTTTCATTGAGGCGGTTTGCCATGCGTCGCAGGGAATAGGCTTGGGATTGTAGTGAGTGTTCCAAGCCGCTGAGTGTCATTGCCGCCTGTTGACGTATATTTTCTCGAATGTGCCGGGCTTCACTGTTTGCCAATTCTGCCCAAAGTACTACCGAGCATGCCATGACGACAGGCACCAGCAGCCGAATAAAGAGTTGTAAGGACGCACTGATTTTACGATCAATAATTCGCGAAGAACTGAGCGCAATACCACCGAGTGCGAGCAGTGCCAGCATGACGATACTGCCTGGGGCCATGCGGGCGAGATTGCCCCAGCCATAATCACTGCTTTGATCAACAATAGCCCACAGTGCGACGCCTGCAATCGCTAAAACCGCCAGGCTGACGTCACGCAGTAATTTTTCTCTACCCTCCCCCGGGCGATCGGGCGCTGTCAGTGACACCTGTACCGCAGCGAAAAGAAACAGCATGATGGCAAGGCTGGGTGCTAGATTGAGTGTGGGCGTAAATTCCGTGTCTGAGATCCATTGATGGAACCAAAAGTCGAGACCCCAGCGAGCTTTCAACAAAAACTGAAGAAAATGAGCGATGCCAATCAGCAAGGTTGGAATGGCCAAGAGACGCGCTGTTGCGTGGAGGTGCCGAGCGTAGCAAAGCATAGACGCGGCGCTGAACAGAACAGCGAGTGCGCTGTTATAGTGAACGGCGACCGGACTCAGGCCGAGGCCAACCAGTTGGCGACTGCCGCTGTGCCAGCCGGCCAGGACGGCAAGTGCGCATAGCGCGGCAAGCACGGTTGTAACAAGTGTGCATTGCTGTAAAAGTTGTTGTTTTGTCATGCCGGCTTAGTTTTCAATTTCGGGTTCTCTATTTTTGGCGTTTTCGTCTCGCGTCGACCAATAGATGCAGGCGAGCAAAAAGACCTGAATCATCAGGCGGACACCGAGCATCATTTCTGACATGTCAGGGTAGTCTGCTGGGTGCATCCACATATGGATATTGACGGGTGAAACCACCAAGGTCAGTACGAACAAACCATTACCTGCCCAGCGACGGTAGCGTGGGACAAGCAAGCCAAGGGCGCCGAGAATCTCGAATACACCACTGATATAAACGGCAGGATAATGCCAGGGCAAATAGTCCGGCATGATACCGACGAAAAAGTCGGCAGCCAGAAAGTGGCCAGCACCACCAACAAAGAACCAGAGGAAGACAAACAGCAACGCAGCCGTTTTCGCAGGGGAGTCAGGCAGTAGCCCGGCAAGAGAGTGTTGTGGTGGGGCCTTATCGATCATGCCTGAGCCTTCTATGATTGGCGCTCTATAGTCTCAGTTGTGATAGGCATTCACCAGCGCTTCAGGGGGTCAGTGTCTTAGCCGCGAAGTAGCGGTTACTGCGGTGTGGGGCGCCTCCCATAGGCGCTCGATAAACTGTAGCTGCTCAATCAGCTCTTTGGGTCCCAGCGCCTTGTCGATAAAGCCATAGGCGCCGAGTTGTTTGGCCAATTTGCGATCGTCCGGATTGGCGGTTGAGGAAATAACGATCAGTGGCAGGTGCTGGCAGCCACCCTGCTCTGAAATAAGCTCCATAGCCTTAAAACCATCCAGTTTTGGCATGTTGAGGTCAATCAAAACAACATCAGGGAAAGGCAGGGCCGATTCTGGATCCTCTAGCTTGAGCGCGTCGACAAGGTAGCGCAGCAATTGTTCGCCATCGTCAACAACGGTCAGCTGCGTTGGTACATTCATTGACTCAAGCGCTTTGCGTACCAGCACAACATCCCCCACGCAGTCCTCGGCGAGCAGGATTTGTACCGGGCGCATGGCCTGATGTTTTGTCGAGGGTCGATTTGTTTTCGTCATACTGCCACATGCACCGCCGGAACCAGCCGGTCAAGGGTTTCCATCCAAGTATAGCCAAGGCTGGTTATTTTGCGTGGTAGCAATGTAAGGCATTGTAATGCTTAAAATTCCTGTGGCTGCTTGGTCGCTGAGATGCTGGGTTCAACTTGCGACAGTACGTGCTCGGCGAAACCGTGGCCGGCTTCTGCATAGAGGTTGAAGGTGATGCAGCCGGCTGCGCGGATCTCCCGCTCTTCGTCGGAATAACGTGATACTACGGCAAGGCTACCGAGGTAATTGAGGGAGCGCAGTAGTTTCACGACTTCCATGTTTTCCTTGTGATTGGTCAAACTAACAAGAATCAGGTGTCGGCTTGGCAAATCGGCGCGCGCCCAGAAATCCCGGTCGTTTCCATCGCCGTGAATGCACTGGATTCCATCCTGGCTGAGCTGCTGTACCTTGTCGGCCTTCTCTTCGATACACAATACATTATCCGGGTAGCGCGAGCTGAGGTAGCGGTATGCGCCTGAACCGACCCGCCCACCGCCAACAATAATGATTTCTGCGGCGCCGGGTATTGCCAGCGCGTCTTCGCCCCCTTTTCGCGTGCGTTCAAAACGCTGTAATTGGGGTGCGAAGCGATAGTAAATATCGGTTGTTCTACTATTCAGTGGTGTTGCAATGAAGAAGGACAGGGACAAGGCAAGTGCGATCGTTGTGACCCAGACATTGTCCATGATGCCGGTGTCGGCGGCCATATGGGCGACAATCAGACCAAACTCACTGTAGGTGGCCAGCGAAAGCGCAGCCAGCAGCGCGGTTCGAGCGCGCATATGAAACGCTGTTAAAAGGAGAAAATAAATAATCGGGCGAATGACGATCAGGAGTGCTAGGGCGAAGGCGACGAACAACATCTCGCTTGCGGGCAGGCCGTTATAGCCAATCTGAAGAAAGAAGCCGATCAGAAAAAGATCCTTGAAGGTGATCAGACCGCGATACAGTTCTGTACTCTTGTGATGTGAGTTCAGCAGCATGCCAATCAGTAATGCACCGAGGTCGCCCTTGAGATTGACCGCTTCAAAAAGTGCTGCGCCGCCGACGGCAACAACGAAACCAAACAGCACGAGCAATTCGCCGTGTCCCACCCAGCGCAGCAGCCCACCGAGCGCGGGTCGCAGCAGCGGCAGTGCAAGCAGCCCCAGCGCGTAACTGCTCGGATAGTTGCCCTTCGACAAGGCCAGATAACTGACCGCGAACAGGTCCTGAATAATCAGAATGCCAATGGCGATTGCCGCGTGCAGTGCCAGCGCCTCCCCTTTTTCTTCAAAGGTCTTGGTGGTGAATACGGTGCTCGAAAAAGATAGCGCAAAAGCCAGCGTCAGGGCTGCGGTATGGCTGGGCATTGCGAGAGCGGGGAGCAGCAATCCGGAGATCTCAATCACCATCCAGGTAAGCGGAATAACCAAAAGCATCTGCAGGCTGGCGACTCCCCAGACCTGCGGTGCAATCAGCTCGCGCAAATTAAGCTTCAGACCAATGGTAAACAGCAGCAGAGTAATACCGAGTTCGGCAATAGGCGCCAGTGCTTCACCCTGCCCCAGGTCGAGACTGTGGGCAATAAACCCAGCGAGCAAATAGCCCAGCAGCGGCGGGTAACCGGCGCTGCGAAAACCCAGCCCGGCGGCAAACGCCAGCAGTATAACAATCGGCTCCACTTAGTTGCTCCTGTAAGCAGCCAGCGCTGCGCAGTATAAAAAATGTCTATGACAGATAAGGAAAAGTGTCACTTAAGCACGTCCACGAGCTGCGCGCGCAGCCACTGGTGTGCGGCATCACTGTGTAAAACTTTTGGCCAATACATCCACATCGGTATCGGTGCTATATCTATGGGAAAAGGATAACAGCGAACATCGAAGGCTGCTTCATAGAGCGCACCGAGACGTTGTGGCACGGTCGCCAGACAATGCGTCTGTGCGACTATAATCGGCATGGAAGAGAAGTGCTGGACGGTGGCTTTTACGCGCCGGTTCAGCGGTATACCGCCAAGGGCGTGTTCCAGCGAGGTGCTGCTGCGATGACGGCGAGTCAGTATGACATGGTCTTCGTTAAGAAAGCGTTTCATGCTGAGCCGCTTTTTCAGGCGTGGGTGTTGGCGGGACGCGAGGACGACTAGGCTCTCCTCACCAATCTGTTCGGCGACGAGCTGTGGTGAGGTGAGCCGGTCGTAGTCGAGCAGAAGATCAGCATTCAGCGAGCGCAGGGCCTGCACGGGGTCCGTCTCGGTGATGCTGGCGGTTTCAATGCTGATGCCGGGTGCCACTTCGCTCAGGCGATTTAACAGGCTGCCGATCATGGCGCTTTCAAAGAAGCTGTCGCCAACTATGGTAAAGCTGCGCTCCGTGACGGTGGGATCAAAGGCTGAGCCGGAACTCATGGCGTGCCTGACCAGCTGCAAGGCCTCGCGGACGTCGCGGTGCAGTTCCATTGCGCGCGGAGTGGGCAGCATTCCGCTGCGGCTGCGCACAAAGAGTTGATCCTTGAAAGTGGCGCGCAGGCGCTGCAATGCGGCGCTGACAGCTGGCTGGCTCATGCCTAACTGTTCGGCAGCCTGGGACAGTTTGCCCTGCTCAATCAGCGCGTCAAATACGGTCAGCAAATTCAGGTCTACTGATCTTAAGTTCAGCTTCATGGATATTACATATACAAAATATTCAATTTACAAATAACACGACAGGGCTATGCTGACAAGCAACCAGGAGGAGAGAGCCATGCCCGAATTGCAGCTGAAACCGGATCACATCGTCATCGTGTTTATTGTGTTTGCCATGGTGTGGGAGGTGCTGGCGGGTCGTGCATCCCAAGGCCGTAAAAGTCGGGAAGACTGGAATATGGCGCTGCTTTGCGGGCTTGCCATGGTAGCGATACAGCGCCCGGCCCTTGTATTGGCCACAGCCTTTTTGGGCGGCTTGTTAGTGCCGCAGTGGCAAGGTGCGTTAAATGATTTTGCCAGCGCTCACTTCTGGTGGGTGCTCTTGGCCTATATCGCTCTGGAAGAGCTGCTGCACGGCGCTGGCCACTGGTTCGCCCATACGCGCCGCCCACGGATTAAGACGCTGCAGCGCCTGCAGGGGCTGTTTAAAATAGGTCATCGACCACACCACCTGTCGGGTGGCACAGACGGGAAGGGTCAAGTTTCCGTGACCCAGACCTTTGTTGAGCATTGGCTGTGGTGGTTTATCATGCCCAATTACTGGTTTCAGTTCTTCTGTGTGTATTTAGGGCTGACGGAAATTTTTCTGGTGGGCACGGTGTTCAAGGGTTTGTGGGCGGCTCACAATCATGTGAACTGGAACTACGACCTCTATTTCCTGAACCATCGCTGGGCCTGGATTCGCAAGGCCATGTACGGGCTGTGTCATATTGTCACCTTTCCCACCCAGCACCACCATCACCATGCGCGCGGCAAAAACTCGGGGAGTAATCTCTGCAATCTTTTGGCCGTGTATGACTGGTTGTTATTTGATTCACTGGTTATCGAAAAGCACAAACCTGAAATCTATGGCTGGAAGCAGTCGCCGGAAGAGGCGCGCAGTATCTGGCATCGTTTTTTTGCAACGGACCTGAAAAAACTTGCTTGATTGATGAGCGAAAATTAGCGGCGGTGTTTGCAAAGATCTGAGTAGAAGCTGCTTCTGTTTTGTAGATAGCTTACGACTTGAAATATGCCCAGATAAGAAAACACATTGAGCAGGAGCCAGTCTGTCAGATACTCGCCGTAGCGGCCGGTCTTGGCCGTTACCCGAATCAGTTTCTGGTGGCTTTTGCGGTGATAGTCCGCGCAATCCATGATCAGATCGTGCGCCTGTGTGTAGAGCGCATAGGCCAGCTGAAAATGCATTTGCTCAAATTCGACATCGCCCTGCACCCACAACAAATCGGCCCGGTTTAGTCTTTCCTTTAGCGATTCATTCATGGGTTCTCTCTATTCTTGGACGGCTACTATCCGTCTGATGCGGCTTGGTGTCGCGTGTCTGCAAGCACATGCTTTCTGCCGACAGGTGGGGTTAGCGCTCGAACGCATACATTGCCGCGTTGGCAGGCAGCGTCCGTCAATGCTCAGGTCTTCCTGCCGGCTACAGGCTCCTCAATGTCATCGCGATCGACCAGGTTCCAGGCCAGACCCTCATGCCGAAAAAGTCGCTTGTTGCGCCTGGGGTAATCTACCACATCGTGCGCTAGTCGCTGGCCGACGACGATGCAACGTAAAACGGAACTGCCGGTGTTCACCAGCATATGTGCTTCACCGCCCGCGGGGTAGCCGATAAAGTCGCCACAGCTAACCGGCGTCACGCTTGTGCCGAAGTACGCATCGGCGCAGCCCTCCAGAATGTAGACACACTCTTCTTCATGGTAGTGCCTGTGCAGTTCGGTCGACGATTTGCCGGGTGCGACCTCTATGATGTGAAAGCCAATGTGTTGCAGACCGGCCAAGTCACCCAGCGACTTATTCAGGCGCTGGGCTTCCGGGTTAAGGAAGTGAACTTTGTCGATGCCCTGGTAGGCGTCGACGTCAGCTTTAGACACAATAGTGTTGGGGTTGGCTGGATTTTTTGTCATGGTTGGCCCGCGCAAGTCCGTTTAGTGGCCACCCTAATTTACTGCAATTCAAACTCCACATACACATTGGAGCTGACCTTGACCTTGCCCGGTTTAAACTCATAGGGCTTGGCTGTGGCTTTGGGTGCCCCTCTGGCGGAAAAGGCGGCAACTTCCTGCATGTCGAAATGGCGTTGCACATTCTGACGTCCAATCTGGTGGATCCTGTCCACCTCTGCATAAAACTGCCCTGCCAGAAAGCGGGCCTGGGCAGTGGCGTCTGCGGCTGCACTGGCCAGTGCCTGTCGCTTCAATTCTTCTTCGTTGGACACATCGGGTTTGACCATCGTGATTTCGCTAATGCGGCTGTCTACCAGTGCCTGCAAAACCCGGTTGTAAAGCGTCACGTCCCGCAAGGTGAGCTCAACCTGCCGGGTAACCCGGTGTTGGGGTGAACGTGGGCCTTCGCGGTCGTGAAAATTCTCAACGGTATCAATGCGCAGCGATGAGGAGCTGATATCGGCTTCGTCGACGCCGAGCTCAATCAGGGCCTTAACGGAATCAGACGCGCGCTGGTCGACGTCTGCCTTGGCGACGGCGACATCGCTGTCGTGGCGCTGCGAGATGGTGTAGTGAATCTGAATAAGATCCGGTGTCACTTCAATCTCACCGGCCCCCTCCACGGCTATGATCCGGGCGCCAGTGGCTTGCGCCGGTGTACTCTCAAACTGCGACCAAATCAGCAGCGCTAAAACCAGCACTGTCAGGATCAGGACAAACTGCTTCATGCTTTTCTCCTCCCTCGGAATTCGAAGCGGCCATTATGCGCTGGCGTGAGGTGGGCAGATAGGATGCAGCGCGCAATTTTGATGGGAATAAGGCACGGTACAGACCTGAAACTAGCGCTGTGAGGGGATATTGCCGCCGTCCACTACCAACTCCGCGCCGGTAATATAGCTAGCCTGGTTCGAGAGCAAAAACCGCACCGCATTGGCCACTTCCTCGGGCCTGCCGAGTCGTCCCAGCATGATGTGTCGCTCGAAGCTCTCCTGCAGGCCGGGCGCGTGGTCGACAGCCTGCTGAATCATCGGGGTGAGAATCTGGCCTGGCGAGACGCTGTTGATCCGGATTCCATCGGCGGCGAGATCGTCTGCGAGGGCACGGTTTGCCGCGAGCATGCCACCCTTGGATGCGCTGTAGCTCGGGTTCATGGCGTTACCCAATGTTGCATTGATGGAGGCGATGCCAACAATGGCTGACCCATTAAGGCTCTTCATGTTGGCGCGCAGAGCTTTGGCGAGGAAGATTTCTGCGCGCAGGTTGATATTCATCACCTGTTCCCATAGCGAGGCTTCCAATTGGTCCAGCACCGCCACCCCGGCGATACCGGCAGCGTGGACGAGTCCGCCAATCGGGCCAAGTGCCAGGCTTGAATCGGCCGCGGCTTGATTGATCGCGTCGAGGTCGCTGACGTCCACCGTCAGGCCGATGCAGGTCACACCGTATTCCGCGCTGAGTGTTGACGCCTGTTCAGCGACGTCTGTGGCGATATCCCACAGGGCAATTGAGCGCCCCACTTCAGCAAGTGCGCGGGCGCAGGCCAGCCCGATGCCTGAGGCTGCACCGGTAACAATCACGGGGGTTTGGGGGGTGTATTCAATCATCTTCTTGCTCATGTCGGGCCCATGTTTGCACAGTCGGGGTGCGCGTGATCACGAGTTATACAACCTACTTGTTTGTAGGTTAGAAAGTGTCCAGTTGTCTGCGCCTGATTGCGGCGCCGGCTGTG
>JBFKDP010000103.1:0-12017 GCA_041619575.1 Litorivivens sp. | reverse complement strand
GCTAATGGTCAAGTGTTGGTTACTGATAATCAGGGTGACTGGCTGCCGGCCAGTAAGCTAGTCAGTGTCGAGCAGGGAGACCACTTTGGCTACGGTGGGGCAGCTAAAGTCAAAGCACCGGCCTTGTGGTTGCCGCAAAACGAAATCGGCAATTCGCCAACGCAGCCAGTTCTACTGAAGTATGGGCCTTACAAGGGACAGGTAGTCTTCGGCGATATATATAACGGTGGAATTAAGCGGGCCTACTTGGAGCAGGTGGCGGGAGAATGGCAGGGCGCTGCCTTTCACTTTAGCGAAGGCCTTGCGGCGCCGGTCAATCGCTTGATGGAAACGCAAACAGGCCTGCTGGCAGGGCAGATTGGCGGCAGCGGAAATTGGGGTGCAGCAGGCAAGCCCTGGTATGGCCTGCAGTATTTGCGTTGGACTGAGGACTCTGTATTTGAGCCCCTGACTGTAAGTGCGACCCCAAATGGCTTCAAGGCGACCTTCAGTAAACCCCTGCATGAAGATACGGCCATTGATGCAATCGTCACTGACGTCAGGCAATGGTTTTACTATCCATCGCCGCTCTACGGAGGCCCAAAGTATAACCTCGAGGAGCTATTGGCAGTCGATGTTAAAGTTTCTCCAGACCGGCGAAGTGTTCAATTTGATGTGCCGCTTCGCAAAGCTGGCAGGGTTGTCTACCTGCGCTTTAATCCAAAACTGCGATCTCAGGATGGCAAGACTCTTTGGGTGAATGAAGCCTGGTATACCCTGAATAATATTCCGGCGACTCAATCTGACGCGCCTATGCAGCAGGTTAACAACACGCTTAGTCGGAGCGAGCGTGACGAGGGCTGGCAACTATTGTTTGACGGTAAGACCTTCAACGGTTGGCGCAACCACAGGAGCCATGAGGGTGATCCGGTTCAAGGTTGGCAGGTTGAGAACGGTGCACTCAAGATGGTGCGCGACACCAGTTTCCTGGGTTTTGTTTTCAATATTCTAAACCCGTTTACAGACAAGCCGTTGCGAGACTTGATGACGGTCGAGCAATTCCAGAACTTCGAGCTGTCGCTTGAGTGGAAGATTTCACAAGGGGGTAATAGCGGCATTTTCTATTTGCTGCCACCGAACGATAATCGACTCCCTTGGGAAAATGGTCTGGAAATGCAGGTGCTCGACAATCAAGGGCACGCCGATGGCAAACTGGCGAAGCGCCGCGCTGGTGAGTTGTATGACCTTGCCGGGCGGGATGTGGATGCGACCAAGCCGGTTGGTGAATGGAATCACGCGCGTATTCGTGTGCAGGGGGAGCACATTCAGCACTGGTTGAACGAAACCAAGATGGTCGATATTCAGCGCAACGGCGCTGACTGGCAGCAGCGCCTTACTGACAGCAAGTTTGCGGGCAATGCGCAACATGGGCAGGCTGCGCAGGGTCATATTCTGTTACAGGACCACGGTAACACCGTCTGGTATAGAAATATTAAAATCCGGGAACTGCCGGTCACTAAGTAACCCCGCGACTACCACTTTGCTTCCATAATCAGCCCCGCAGTTCGCGGCGGTTGTGGCGCGATTAGAGAATAGTTACCGGGGTCAGGCTGTGAAAAGTGATGCGTGAAGATATCGTCATGATTTTCCAGGTTCTCCACAAAGAATTCGATCCGGTAGGCTTCCTGCGGGCTACTCCAGCTTAGACGCAAGTCAGTTTTATTGTGAGCGCCCACGGTATCAATGGGGTTGTCATAGGGGCGTCGCTGGTAATCGTCTGACCAGGCGAATTTGGCAAGCCCTGTTAGTGTGCCCCCCGACTCTAGCTGGTGGGTGTAGCGCAGCAGTGCGCCCAAGGTAAATTCCGGTGCATCGCTCATCTTCGCATTCTTGAAATTGTGAGGCTGATCGTCGTCACATCCGGCTTGTGTTTCCTGATTCTCCAGCTCGTCATCCCGGCCGCAGAACTCTTCAAAGCGCGCATCGAGCCAGCCGAGAGAGAACTGTGCAAAGAAAGATTGTGTGGGCGCCCATTGGATTTCAGCTTCGACGCCGGTGATGGCTGCCGCGCCGGCGTTGTTCAGTTCGATGCCGGTGACAACTATCTTCGACACCTGCAAATCTTCGTAACTGTAATCAAACGCTGTCAAGTTAAGGGTGACGGAGCGGTCGTCAAAGAAAGAGGTTTTCCAGCCGACTTCAATCATGTTGAGGTATTCGGGGTCAACCTGGTTCAGGTCGCCATCGGTGCTCAATTGCGCAGTACCCGGTTTGTAGCCGGTGGCATACTTTGCATAGAGCATACCCTCGTCGCTATAGAACCACTTCCCGCCAATTTCGCCGGTATTGGAAGAAGATGCGCCTGGAGCATCAGTCGGTCCGTCGGAGACAACGTAAGGTGGATCGGGTTGGCCAGTAGCCGTATCGCGGGCAACGGCGCGATCACGGGCGACGTTCAGGCGAAAAGTGTCTCTGTTGCTGCGTATGCCAGCAAAAAGTTCGATCTCGGGCAGGTTGGCCGCCATGTCGCGCAAGTTCATTCTAATATTAAAGAAGGCGGCTTCATTTTTGGCGTTGGTGTTCATATCTTCAGTAGTGACTTCTGCGTCGAACACCCTATCTGCCAGCCCCAAAGGAAGATTGATTGACGTAAAGAAGAGTTGTCCCAGATTTTGCTTGGTGCGAGCAAACACCACTCGGTCTTCATGGTTGTCATCCCGAAACCAGAAGAAGCCAAGTATCCAGTCTATACCGGCGCCATTTTGGGAGGTGAAGCGCAACTCAGCATTGCGGCCAACCCCGTTGATATAGCTATTGGTCTCGACAATCTTGACTTCAGAGCCATCAAAGTCGTTGTAGCGCTGTAGGCGTCGCCGCTCAACACCGCCGATAAAATCTACATCGACATTGCCAAGCAACCACAGGTCTTCCAAATTCCAGGTCAGGTCAGTGACGATGCGACTGCTTTTGTCGATAACCGGGCCAAGTTCCTGATATTGCTGTGAGCGTACTTTCAGTAAGTCTAGTGGCAGTGGTTCAACACCGAATTCTCGGTAGCGCTCACTCTGGCGGGTGGACCTTGAGGGGCTGGCAACAACGCCCGCGTGGTTTTTGCGGTGGTTTTTTATCGCGTGCAGCGCAATGCGGAGGTTCTCGCTGGCGTAGCCCTCGAAGATTCCACGGTAGAAATAACGGGTATAGCTTTCGGGTTCGTTATCGCCCGATGCTAACTCGTTGTCGAGATAACCGTTGCGCTTTTCCCACAAGCCTGCAAAGCGCGCATTCAACTGAGTGTCGTGTCCAGATAATAGAGGGGTATTGACGAAGGTGCGCAGACGCCGATTATCGAAAGACCCATAGAGTATGTCGCCGCCGCTTGCCCATTCTTGAGTGGGACGCTGCCACTTTACGTTGATTGCTCCAGCGGTGGCGTTGCGACCATAAACCGTGCCTGAAGGCCCGCGAATGACTTCAATGGATTCGAGGTCGTAGAAGGGTTCGGTCGTATCAACAAAGTAGCCATTGACGTGAAAGGCCACTGGCGTTGTGCCGCCAAAGGCTTTGCCAATGCCGCGAATGGTGATGTTATTGCCTTCGCGGTTGTTGCGTGAGACCAATCCCGGTGTGATATCTGCGAGTTGGGAAAAGCCGTCAATATTGTTCGCCTTCAACAACTCGTTAGAGAAGGCTGATACAGCCGCCGAAATTTCCTGCACCGACTCGGTTCGCTTGCTGGCGGTGACGTAGACCTCTTCAATCATCGCAACGTGCTTTTGCTCTACTTCTTCAGCATTTGCTGTTGTGGTGCTCAGGATAAAGGCTATCGCCAGAGGAAGGCGTTGCAAGGCTTTCATAGTTATCTCTCAGTTCTTATTATTTTTGGTTGGTCTGTCTACGCCCAGCCATTAGCATGACCTAAAACCCGCTACGGCGCTTGCATATATTTGTTTCTATAAGCGTCTGTGCGTTCTTTCAGATTGGCCCGGATATTCATCCAGAACAGATTATAGTCGTAGGCATGATACCCCCCTCCGGGGAACAGGGCCATGCTGTAGCCCGATGCTTCCGGCACGTCTATCCAGAGAATGCCGTCTTTGCATTGTGCGCCGGTCTGTTCTTTATGTGGAGCACTGAGAAAGTAGGGGCCGGTCACGGGCAAGGAACCGAGGTTCTCGCTTTTGGGGATGGCCTGTGAGTCGCGCCTCCAGGAAAGCGGGTTGACGCAGACAGGATTCCCCTTTGCCTTCCAGTGACTGTCATCCCCGCCGTAGGCGATAGCATTCCAGCTTAAATAACAGCGCGTATCAGTCGCGCCCTCACAAACGGGCAGCAGGTGGGAGAGCTCCCTTTCATCGACGGTATTGCCGATTAGGTAGGCGGCAACCAGCCTGCGAGCGGCTTCCGGTCGCTCGGCAAATAAATACTGCATCAGAGGTATGGAGTGGGTAGTCCCCTGGCTGTGACTGGCGATAAGAAATGGCCTGCCATCGTTATGGTGCTCCAAAAAGTAGTCGAAGGCAGTACGCACATCCCTGAAGGCCAATGCCAATGTTTTTTCCAGATCGGTCGCACTCAGTGGTCGCATTTGCGCACCCTGAGACGCTTGGCGGTAGCGTGGGGCGTAAACACGCCCAATGCCGTTATAGACGGCTGCATGCTGCGGTAGCACACCGTAATCGGTGATCAGGTTGGATAAGAAATCGTCGGCTGGCGCATTCCAGTTCCCGCCCAGCAGATAGCTGGTTGGATGGATGTAAAAAACATCGAAGTCTGCCGATGCCTGACGGTCCACAGCAGTGGTGCCGCTGGGGACAATGTCGGCATTATCGTCCTTTTCCGGCAGCGCCGCCCAGAATGTCGAGTTGCTGTAGTCCGGTGCTGGCGGATGTGATGACTCATCAAAGGGCTTGTTGGGGAAAAAGAAGCCTGAAAATACGTCCGAGGACAGCGCGGGTGCGGATGCTGACAACAGTGCGGCAGTGATAAACCGCAGCCCGCTTCTTCTTATTCTGCTCATTATTTTATTGCTCCGTAGCTGTCCGCTAGGCTAGCAAGTTTTCATTGCTGGCTAAATAGTAATGTTGTGGTGGTGCGGCCTGAGTCTGTTTTATTAGCCTGTTGTGGGGTAAGTCATTGAAATACAAGTGCGTTACGCGGGGTAGGCCACTATTGGGCTAGTGGCAAATACGGACAGACCTGGGTGGTTGCTGGGGCGAAAATAGCTCTTCGTTAACAGGCATATAGCCCTGCTGAAATCAGGAGTGCCCCGATGAAGATAACAGCCACTGAACCTACCCTGCAGACTCACCGCGAGGCAGGCGTAGAATTTTATCTGCTGCCAACTGCGGATGGCGTGGAAGTCGTGGTTTGTCGCGGTGTGGAAATGCCCTACACAGTACAGTCGCTAGGTGAAGGCAAAATGCGCGTCACAGAGGTGTTGGTAGGCAGTGAATGCGCAGCTGTTGCTAGAGATTTTGACTCTTGGTCACAGGCTGCCTCCTTTATCGCCAATACCTTGAGAGAAGCGGGCTGTCATTCACTGGTCGCGTGAGCGAGTACGCTGACGTGATGATCTGTCAGGGTTACAGAATTGTAACTTAATGCCCCCGTTAGTACTGAGAAGCTCTACAGGCTCGTCTCATAAACTAATAATAAACCGGGTGGTGTATGGCGCAGTGTCTTCCATGTTGGGTCTTTCTGGCTGCTTGTGTCTCCGTCTTTGGCGCGGTGCAGGCTCAAACTCCTCAAAGTAATTCGGGCAAATCGGCCTATCGCAACAGCATAGAAGAAGTGTTGGTGACGGCGCGAAAACGCGAGGAAAACCTGCAGGAAACCCCCATAGCGATATCTGCGCTTAGCGGCGACCAGCTGCGTGAGCAGGGTATTCACAATACCCTCGATCTGACCAAAATGGTGCCGAGCCTTGAGATTCGTCGCGGTCAGGCCAATCAAATCTATATTCGCGGTATCGGTGAGCGCACCGGCTTTGCACGGGTTGACCCGGCTGTGGGTGTATACGTAGATGATATATTTTTGCCCCGTTCTGACGGTCAGCTCCTGGACACCATCGATGTGCGCAGTATTCAGGTGCTTCGCGGTCCGCAGGGAACCCTATTCGGGAAGAACACCACCGGCGGGGCGATGGTGCTCAATGTGGTGAAAGCCCACGAAGGCGAAGAGACCTTTGTTGAGGCGGGCCTCGGCAATTACAACAGCCGACGTTTTAAGGCAGGCTTCAACCGACCGCTGAGTGACGAGTTATTCTTCCGGGCGGTCGTCAATGTCGTGAAAGATGATGGTTGGTTTGAGAATCTTGATCAAGGCCGCAACAATCCGACAAACGATCGTCAGGCGCTAATTCTGCAATCGCGCTGGGAGCCGAGCGCAGACTTTGGTGCTGATGCGCTGATGTTTTATGGCAAGGCGAGAGAGAACTTTCCGGGAATCAACTGCAAATTCATCAATGAAAATGCCTTGCTGGTGCGCGGGTTGTGGCTGAACTACCCCGGCGATACCGACCCGAGTAATCCACAAGCTCTGAAAAATAACTGCGATGCCAACTCGCGAGAACAGTTGGGTGATTTAAAGGGGCGCCAGGGCCCTAATCCTCAGCTCGACAAAGATATGGATACCTACCTGCTCGGCTTGACTGCGAATTGGTCGGTGTTTGATAGCAGTGAGGTCAAGTTGGTAATTAGCGCCCGAGATTCCAAAGAGGGTCCGATACAGGCAAGCGATGCAGATGGCGGGCCAGAGCTCTGGTCCAGCAATGGCAATCCGAATGACAGCGATCGCGCCTCCTACAGTGTGGAGTTGCAGTTTAACGGCAGCGCGTTCGAAGAACGCCTGCAATATACACTCGGTGTATTTGGAATGCATGAAACCAATACCGAAAACTTTACGTCGTCTAATGTGTTTACCGGAATTGACAGTCAGACCTTAGCGGAATTGGCTAATGGTGGACCCTTAACCCAGCCGCTACCCGGCGGCACGGTGCCCGTTGTTGGCATGTTGCTTGAGCCCCTTCGGTCGTCGGATTTCGACCTTGAGAACACCACCTACGCGCTGTTTTCTCAGGCGTCCTGGTCCATCAGTGAAGCGCTTGAGCTGACCCTGGGTGCGCGCTGGACGCGCGAAGAGCGGAGCTCGGAGCTTACCGTAACACTGGCCGACAAAGAGGCCATCAGCAACCGCCTGGTGGCAACGGGCTTATTCGGGCCGGGTGTTGACGGCTTGCACCCCTACCTTGGCCCCTTGGGCTGGGCCGCTGACCCGGTAGGCTTGGCTGCATCGCTATATACAGACGCAGACGGCGATGCCTTGCTGGATTATCCACTAGACCCCTCGTCCGCATGGACCGACACCAACTCTGAAGTTTTCAGCGAATTTACACCCATGGCATCGCTGGCCTGGACCTTGCCCGAGACCTGGTTCAGTGACAATGCCTTTGACAGTGCCTTGCTCTATCTGACCTGGAGCAGTGGTTTTAAGTCCGGGTTCTTTGAGCCGCGAGGTATCGACGGTTTGCAGCGCATCGACCCGGAGACCGTCGAAAATATAGAGTTTGGTTACAAGCTGGAAGCCTTTGACCGCCGACTCCGCTTTAACGGAGCCATCTATACGATGGATTACGACAATATGCAGTTGATACAGGTGGGCTCCGACAGCGCGGGCAGTCTAGTCGTTGTATTCGCCAATGCCGGACGCTCCCGCATTGAGGGTGCCGAATTCGAATTGCAGTGGCTGCCTGTGCAGGGCCTGGCGATCAATGCATCGCTGAGCAGTAATCGTTATCAATTCGTGGATTTTACCGAGCCCGACCTGAATCAGGCTGTGTTGGGAAACGAAGTCTTACTGGATCGCACTGATGAAACCTTCCCTGTGTCGCCGGAAGAGTCGGCTTCTTTGGGTGTGCAGTACAGCTTCGCACTTGCGAGTGGCACCCTGACTCCGCGCGTGGATTTTAGCTATAAAAGCGATATTTTCTATGGCTTTGATCCCGGCTCCAATCAAAAGTATGAAGAGGATATTGATCTCGCGGGGCAGCCAGCGTACTGGCTGGTTGACTTCCGGCTGTCTTGGCAGAATGACGAAGACGACTTTGGTGCCGCATTCTGGGTTAAAAATGCAACGGACGAACGCTACTTAATAGGTGTTGCGTCAGTGGCAGATTCGTCCGCGACATTCACGCAGGGCTGGGGTGAACCGCGAATGTATGGCATAGAGTTTTTTCAAACCTTTTAGGCATACCTGACGACTGCATCGGGTGGAAAGGTGACGCCTGTAATATAGAGGTCATCTAACGTCGCTATACTCGCCCCGTTAGCTTTCTGGGTGCCATCCATGCTGTATTCTTCTATTCTTCGTATTGGTCTTGCTCTGTGTCTTGCCGGCCTCGGCGCCTGTAATTCGGGTGGCGGTGCGCCTTCTTCTCCTGCTCCTCAAGGAGCTTCACCTAGCCTGAGTGGCCAGTTCATTGATGCGCCAGTGTCTGGCCTATCCTACGTTGCCGGTAGCGATTCGACGCTGCAACTTACCGATGCGCTTGGATTTTTCTTTTATCGGGCAGGCGAACGTGTCTTGTTTTCCCTCGGCGGTATTGAGCTGGGGAGTGCGCCGGGTGCACCAGTGATTACGCCCCTAAATGCCGTAGATGGCAACGCCAGGGCTGCACTGAACATGACCCGCTTTCTGCTAACGCTTGATGAAGACGGCAATCCGGCAAACGGCTTGCAGCTCACAGGGGGTGTTAGATCCGCTGCCACGCAGCACACGCAGGCCGTTTCTGCTTTTGATGTTGAGCCCTCTACCTTTGCCAGCACGGCAGTAGCTGATTTCGCCCGACATGGAAATGGGGATGGTGAGAGGCGCCTTCGCAGCGAGTCGGACGCTATTGCCGAGCAGCAATGCAGCGCGGCAGATCTTGAGGATGGCCATTACGATGGGGATTGTGAACGCGGGCTGCCGCGTGTGGATGCAGGCCCGGATATTACCAGTGACGAAGGGCTGGACGTGGTTTTTAACGCAAGTGCGCTCGCTTCTGATTCTCGCTCCATTCAGAGTTTGCGCTGGCGCCAGAGCCGGGGCCCCATTGCCACCATCAATGGGGCTATTGATCAGAACCACTTGCGTATTACCGCGCCTCAAGTAGACGAGGATGTCACGCTTGAGTTTGTGCTTGAGGCTGTTGATTCGGGGGGCTTGACCGGAACGGATTCTGTGACCGTGCTGGTTCGGGATGTTGCCCAGAATCGGGTGCCGACAGTTAATGCTGGGCCCGATCAAAACGTTACCGCGGGTGAGACTGTGGTGCTGCGCGCTAGCGCGACGGACACGGACGGTACGATTGTCGCCAGTGCCTGGCGGGCGCAAAGCCAATCTCCTGCGGTAAGGCTCGAGGAGATTGACGAACTCAGCGTACGCTTTGTTGCTCCAAATGTACCAGACACGACCACACTGGTTTTCGAATTTTCAGCGACCGACAACGACAATGCGCGGGCTGTCGATACGCTCAGCGTACGGGTTGCGCCCGCGCCTAGTAACGAAGCCCCGTCTATTCATTCGGCCTATGCTGACCCCGGTGTTGCCAGTGCCGGTGAATTGGTTGATTTACTGTCTTCAGCCAGCGATGCCGATGGTGACCCACTATCCTTTAGGTGGCGGCAGCTGGAACCGGCTGAGCCTCAACTCGTCATTAGCAACGCGCAAATGGCGCTTGCCGAAACTGACATGCCTGTACTCGATAACGACACCCTGTTTGAGATTGAAGTGGATGTTTCCGATGGCGCCAAATCAATCCGGCAGACTGTTCAGCTGCAGGGTGTGCCGCCCTCTGGCGGTAATCCGTCGGCGGTGGCGTGCCTCTCTGATCCCACACAGGCAGGCTGCCCTTTGTGGACCTTCCGGGATATGTTGGCGCCGCAGGACTTTGCCAACTGCTTTCCCAACCCTCTGTCGCCGAACTGTCCGCTCGCTGTGATTGCTGAAGCAGACCCCGGCGTGCTGGCCTGTTTGACCCTGCGCACTGATGGCGCCTGTACCGGAATTGCTGAAAATCTGTTTGATCCGAGTTATCTGACCGAACGCATTCCCCCGGACCGTCCAGCCACCAGCTGCAATCCGCAATTCGACGCAGCAACGTATGAACACTATATCGGAGCCTGGCATGAACACACGGCCTATTCCGACGGCACCTGGAATCAACGTCCGATTGATATGATGGAGCAGGCTAAGGCGCGTGGATTGGACTGGGCTGCGAGCTCTGAGCATTCAGATACATTAGACCCGGGTAACCCCGCCGCCCTGCCGCGCGATTGTCAGCTGGAGCCGCAGATTGATGGTACCGGATTGCACCCCGAATGTTTTGTCGGGGACCGGCAGGAGCCTGCCAATAATATACGCAAGTGGGAAGCCATTCAGGAAATGGCGGATGCGGTGAGTGATGAAAGCTTTACCGCGCTACGCGGCTTTGAGTGGACTTCGGACCGCTTTGGTCACATTAACGTGTTCTTCTCCAACTATGTCATTAATGCGAAAACCGAAGCGGGCTATGCCGTCAGCATGACGCGTTTCTGGCAGTGGTTTAATTATCCAGCAGCCTTTGGCGGCGGTGACGATGCAATACTGAGCTTTAACCATCCGGGACGGGAAGACTTGATAGAAGGCTTCCTTCACGATGACGTACAGGGAAATTTTGAAGAGTACATTGCCGAGCTGCCGTTAGACCTGCACGACCCAGCCTATACTTTCAATGATTTCCGCTACGTGCCGGCAGCCGACTATCGTGCAATCGCACTGGAAGTATTCGGTAAAGGCTCAGAGTACGATTCGGGAGGTAAAGGCGGAAGCTGGCTTTCTTATGCATTGGATAAGGGCTGGCACCTGGGGCCCATGGGATCGGAGGATCATCACGGCACCGATTGGGGGGCTGAGTCGCTGCCGAAAACCGTAGTAATTGCGAGAAGCCGTAAACCCTCAGATCTCAAAGAAGCGTTGCTTGCTAGGCGCTTTTACGCGGTTGCACAACACTACAATGACGTGAGAGTGGATTACCACGTAGATGGCCAGCCAATGGGCTCGCGCATACGCGCGCCGCAAGGATCCCAGTTAAACTTTAGCGTTTCAATCTCGCGCGGTGGGGTTCCATTCCCTGCACGGGTTGAAGTGGTGACTAAGGGTAATACCGTTGCGCAGAGTTTGAACGGTACTGATGTAACGGGCAGCGTAATTGTTGATTCTGAAGAAAGTTACTACTTTTTGCGGATCTTTGATCCCGCCACTGACCGGCCGATTGCCTTTGCGGCGCCCGTCTGGTTGCTACCGGGAGACTCTCCCTTGCCCGGCTGCCCTGTTGATGGCGGCGTACCGAAGTAAATTAATCGGGTCCCATGAGTGCCATCCCCCGTTAATGTTGTAGAGCCCGAAGTAGCCGATTTAGGTGTTAGATTGTTTGATTATCAATAAGATGGGAGTGGTGCCCAGAGGCGGAATCGAACCACCGACACGGGGATTTTCAACCGGTCAAAAACAGCTTATATTTATCAATTAAATCAGCTGCTTAGAGGTTTTTGCCTGTGTTCGGTGTGCCCGTAACCGCCAGTATGCGCTGGATAGACGTTGCGGGTTACACCGATTTATAGATTAGTGCGTTTAGCCATTTCTCTGACCTGTTTGGTCGCTTGTCTTCTGTAATCCATATTTCTCGGATACTCAATTCATCAGCGTCACTTATTAGTTGACGAATTGTTTCCTCAGTCATGTCTGTAAAGCTCCGTCCGTCGATTGTTCGATCTTCGTTACCATGCTTGAACGAGGCGTATAGGACTCCGTCGGTCTTCAAGGCTCTACTCAGACGACTAAGGACATCTGGCAGCTCGGCTCTTGTTACGTGTAACAAGGAGGCGCAGCACCATATCCCTTCAAAGGCGTCGGTCCAGTCTATCTCGCTGAAGGACATTGTCTGTACCTCTTGCCGCAGAAGAGTACCAGCGCGCCTTGCCATTGCTTCAGATGCGTCTATTGCTGTTACTTGGTACCCG
>JBFKDP010000102.1:0-12037 GCA_041619575.1 Litorivivens sp. | reverse complement strand
TGACAGCAGCACCAACATCATAACGCCGCTGATGCCCTATTTTGGCGTGGTGGTGGCATTTGCCCAACGCTACGACAAAAACCTCGGTATCGGCACACTCATGGCAATGATGCTGCCCTACTCAGTCATTTTTCTACTGGGATGGTCGGTGATGCTGTTGCTGTGGATGTGGTCCGGCCTGCCCATCGGTCCGGCAGGCGCAGATTTTCTTGTGGAGTGATAGCAGGCTGGTGCGAAGGCACCAGCCTTTAGCCAAGCTTCAACTAGCCCTTAGCCTAGCCCTTAACTTCGGCTTCCATCTGCTTCAGGCCAACGTGACGAACGTCTTTGCCTTCCACCAAATAAATCACGTGCTCGGCGATATTGCGCGCGTGATCACCAATGCGTTCGAGCGAGCGCAGTGACCACATCACGTTAAGTACACTGCCGATGCTGCGTGGGTCTTCCATCATGTAAGTCACAAGGCTGCGCATGGCTGTGCCATATTCCATGTCGACCGCGTTGTCTTCCTGGGCTACTTTCAAGGCTAAATCGCTGTCAAAACGGGCGAAGGCATCCAAGGCATCGCGCACCATTGCGCCCACGTGATCGCCAATATGGCGAATTTCGAGGTAGCTGCGTGACAAACCACCTTCGTTAGCCAGTGCCACCGAGTGCTTGGCAATTTTAGTAGCCTCATCGCCCATGCGTTCAAGATCATTCAAAGCCTTGCTAATCGCCAACACCAGGCGCAAGTCACTTGCGGCCGGTTGCCGCCGTGCCAGAATCAGCGTGCACTCTTCATCAATCGCAACTTCGAGATCATTGACTTTGTTATCTCGCTGGCTGACTTCTTCAGCGAGGCCGCTATCAAGCGCCATAAACGCTGTAATAGCATCGCGAACCTGCTTTTCTACCAGGCCACCCATCTCCAACATTCGCGTTTTCGCATCATCCAGCTCAGCATTAAACTGCTGGGAGATATGGTGGGAATGGCTCTCTCTATCTGTCATCGCACTTGTCCTGTCGCCAAAACTTTAGCCGTATCGGCCAGTAATATAGTCTTCTGTTTGCTTTTTACTCGGATTGGTAAAGAGCGTATCTGTATCGCCAAACTCAACCAACTTACCCATGTACATAAACGCAGTATAGTCGGAAACTCGCGCCGCCTGCTGCATATTATGGGTAACAATTACGATGGTGTATTTTGATTTGAGCTCGTAAATCAACTCTTCAATTTTGAGCGTCGAAATCGGATCCAGAGCCGAAGCGGGTTCATCCAGCAGCAGAACTTCAGGCTCAACTGCTATGGTGCGCGCAATAACCAAACGCTGCTGCTGACCACCCGACATACCCAGAGCATTGTCCTGCAAGCGATCTTTCACCTCGTCCCACAATGCGGCTCCGCGCAGCGAACGCTCTACCACTTCGTCCAATACACGCTTTTTGTTTATGCCCTGTATGCGCAGGCCATAAGCCACATTTTCGTAAATCGACTTGGGAAATGGGTTTGGTTTCTGGAACACCATCCCCACGTTGCGACGCAGTGCGGCCGCGTCAACACCCTTGTCATAGATATTGTTGCCGTCTAGGTGAATTTTGCCCTCGATCCGGCAGCCGTCAACTAGATCGTTCATCCGATTAAAGCAGCGAAGCAACGTGGACTTACCACAGCCACTGGGGCCAATAAAGGCGGTCACGCGTTTGTGCGGAATTTTCATTTCCACATTGTACAGAGCCTGTTTTTCACCGTAGTACAGGCTGAGATCATCAACTGTCAGCGTAATCTGTTCATCGGCAAGCGTTTTGCTGCCCGCGCTGCGTCCCAGCGAGTCCATGCGTATCGCATGTGTTCTGGCTTGTGGTGCGTCAGTGGCCATAGTGTAAGTGTCCCGTATCTGTCTCTATATAGGCGGTCGGAAGTCCCGTCAGCCTTCTTTAAATATCCAGCGCTTTGTATTTCTCGCGCAATCTGTTTCGCAGCGCGACGGCGCTGAGGTTTAGTAGTGCAATAATGACCACCAGCAACAGCGCGGTGGCGTAGACCAAGGGCCTAGCCGCTTCCACATTCGGGCTCTGGAAGCCAACATCGTAAATGTGAAAGCCCAAGTGCATAAATTTCTGATCGAGGTGAAAGTATGGGAAATTGCCATTGACCGGCAGGGTCGGCGCCAACTTCACTACACCGACCAGCATCAGGGGAGCAACTTCACCGGCCGCACGGGCAACCGCCAGAATAAGGCCGGTCATCATGGCCGGGCTGGCCATCGGCAGTACAACACGCCAGAGTGTCTCAGCCTTTGTCGCACCCAGAGCCAAACTGCCTTCACGCAGCGCCTTGGGAATGCGCGACAGCCCTTCTTCTGTGGCGACAATGACAACGGGCAGCGTCAACAGCGCTAGGGTTAGCGATGCCCACAACAGCCCCGGAGTACCGAAAGTTGGTGCCGGCAAGGCTTCGGGATAGAAGACCTGATCGATCTCGGAGCCCAGGAAGTAGATAAAAAAGCCCAGCCCGAATACGCCGTATACGATTGAAGGTACACCCGCCAGATTATTGACCGCGATTCGGATAATACGGGTCATTACCCCCTGCTTAGCATATTCACGCAGATATACAGCCGCTATCACGCCAAAAGGGGTCACGATAATCGACATAATCAGCACCATAATCACGGTGCCAAATATGGCAGGGAAAATACCCCCCTCAGTGTTCGCCTCTCGCGGCTCGTCTGTCAGAAATTCCACAAACTTGAAAACGTAGAAACCCATCTTGTCGATCACCGACATGGCATTGGGCCGGTATGTATGGACGATTTTATCCATACGCAGCTCGACAATCTGACCGCTCATCACTTCAGCGGTAATGCTGTCGCGATGAATTTTCGTGTATAGCTCTGTCAGCTGCGACTGCAGTTCGGCGTAAGCGGCATCCAGTTCGGCGCGCTCAGACGCAATTTCAGCTTCAGTGGCGGCACGGCGCTCAGCGGACACGCCTTCATCAAGCTCCAATCCTCGCTCACGCAACCGTAGCTTTTCCATCTTGTAGTTAATGGCGCCAATCTTGTTCTTTTCGATGTCCTTGATGTCTGCGTAAAGCGCCTTTGCGCGTTCCAGGCGGCTTTCATAGGCCGCCCAAAGTTCTGCTTCACTCTGTTCCGCGCCAGCTACAACGGTGCCGGCTTCCTTGACCGAGCGCAGAAAGCCGTAGAAGTTGCCCCACTCGTGGCGCTCGACAACCATCAAGTTTTCCGGGTAACTGATATCACTCAGGTGGCGACTCAAAAGCCAGGTAAAGTCCCGGCCATTTACATCGCGATTCCCCTGCTTGATTAACTGACGATCGATGAATAGCTCTTCAGTGTCCAACTCAAAACCAGCACTGCGCAATTGCTCTACCGGAACCGCCTCGGTCTGAACAACTTCGCCAATAACGCGTGCTGGCTGGTCGCCGGGCAAGGCATAGTTTGCCTGCATAACATCTGCCGGCCAGAAGTGCCCAAAACCTCTCACGGCCAGCAGAAACAGCAAGCCTATTACCGCAATGGCACTGATACTCACAGCGGCAGCATTAAACCAGATCATGGGTTCGCCACGACGGCACCACTCTAGAAAGGAATGACGCTGCTGATTTTTTACGGACATAATCATTCCTCCTTACAGGTTGCCGTATCGGTTGCGTAGTCTCTGCCGGATAATTTCCGCAGCCGTGTTCACAACAAAGGTAAACAGGAACAACACAAAGGCAGCCAGGAACAGCACTCTGTAATGACTGCTGTCGACTTCAGTTTCACCAATTTCGACGGCGATATTGGCGGCGAGAGTACGCATACCCTCAAAGATATTCATATCCATAATCGGAGTATTTCCTGTGGCCATCAGCACGATCATGGTCTCGCCTACGGCGCGGCCCATACCGATCATCAAAGCCGAGAATATACCGGGGCTCGCGGTGGGCATTACAACCCCCACCAAGGTCTGCCAGGGTGTTGCCCCCAGCGCCAGAGAGCCGTAACTCAAGTGCTTGGGCACCGAGAAAATAGCGTCTTCTGCAATCGAAAAAATCGTCGGTATTACCGCAAAGCCCATGGCGATTCCCACCACCAGAGAATTGCGCTGGTCAAACGATATACCCAAGTCAGCGGTTAGCCATGCCCGCATATCGCCGTCAAACAGCCACAACTCAACCGGAGCACTCAGCCAGACACACATACCCACCACGCCAATAATCACAGGCGCCAGTAGCAACGGATGCCAGCCATCAGGCACATGCTTGCGCACGCTAATGGGCAAAAAGTTCCAGAACCAGGCGAAGCCGAGCACACCTACCGGTAGCAATAAGAAGATGCTAAAGATCGCAGGCAGGTGCTTTTCAACAAAAGGGGCAAGCCACAAGCCTGCCAGAAAGCCGAGAATAACTGTTGGCAATGCCTCCATCAGCTCGATCAGGGGCTTAATCTTTCGGCGCATGGCGGGCGCCATAAAGTAAGCGGTATAGATCGCCCCGCATATTGCCAGAGGCGCTGCGATAATCATCGCGTAAAAAGCGGCCTTCAGCGTTCCAAAAGCCAGCGGAGCAAAACTGTACTTGGGTTCAAAATCATTGTTCGATGCAGACGACTGCCAGGTGTAATCCGGTTCCGGGTAGCTCTCATACCACACCTTTTCCCACAACACCGACCACGAAATCTCAGGGTGCTCGTTTTCTACTGACCAAATCAGCAATCGGCCCGAGTCGGTTTCCATTAACAAGGTATTGGCGCGCGGAGAAAGCGCCGACATTCGGACACTCGCCGCCAGGTCTTCCCGAGCGAGATGGCGCTGGGAGGTACTGTGGTATAGATCAATCTTTTGATTGGCGTTGACGGTCACAAAACCCTTCCGGCGATGCTCCGGGCTGACGCTAACGACAGGCGCGTCGCCGCTGGTAAAACTACGAATCTTATGCAGGTGAATCGCACCATCCGTGTTGACGTTAAACCACTGTGAAGTGACCCCCTTGCTGTTGGAAACCAACAGCGAGACCCCGCCTAGCAAAAAGCGGGCGTCAGTCAGCGTGGCATTGTCGAACAACACACCAGCATCAACGATCTCTTCATCATCCACATTGATCAGGCGGTACTGGCCTTTTTGCGACAGCGCGTAGAGCCACTGTTGGTTGGGGCCCAACAGCAGCCGTTCTGGTCTGATATCCAGGTCCGGCAGATTCAATTCCTCTTCGACAAGCGTAACCGCCTCCGAGAGGAAATCCTCTTCCTTGACCCAGCGCCGCCCTTCAAGCTGGCCGCCCTTGGTTAGACCGATAGCGACCAGAGCATCTTCACTATTGCGCAACGCTACGCGCTCCAGTGCCTGGTGCGCCAGCCGAATGGGCTCCTCGCCATAGGGGAAAACCATCACTGGGCTTATCAGGCGTTTATCGTTGGGGTAGCTGATCCGATAGTGGTGCTTGGCAATAAGAATGCGGCCATCATCCAGACCGACGGCAAAAAGACGACTTGTTTCTGAATCGATGGTGAAACTGGAAATATTCGTACCAGCAGGTACCGGCAAGTTACCACTTACCAGTGTCTCGCTGGTGTCCACCTTGAAAAATACATAGCTGCCATCGGCCGCCAGACGAAAGGCGACTTCCGCCTGCTCTTCCATGGCTAGATGAAGGGTCTTAGCAGAGCTACCCACCTGCTCAAACTCATGCTTCTGATGCAGCTCAGCAGATTGAAAAAGGGGCAAAATCTCATAGAGAAGATAGAAGAAGATCAGCAGAATCGCGCCCAAGACGCTTACCCCGCCGGCAGATATCCCTACGGCAGCGGCCTTGTCCTTGAATTTACGCCAGCGCGCAAAGCTGCTGTTACTGTCCGAAAATACCGATTGGCTCACCCGCTGGCTCCACGCTTATTCTGGTCGACGACTATGATATGTCTATATTGTTACAGTAATGTTACAAAGAAAAACGGTCGCAGAATAACTCTACGACCGTTTTTTACACTCAGGTGAGGGTTCGATTAAATCGCGCCCAGCGCCTTCAGTGTTTTCTCTGCGACTTTTGACGGCAGAGGGATATATCCGTCTTTGACTACCACTTCCTGCCCCTGCTTGGACATGACCATTTTCAGAAATTCACGCTCCAACGGGGACAATGGCTTGTTAGGCGCCTTGTTGACGTAAACATAGAGGAAACGAGCCAGCGGATAGCTGCCTGCTACAGCGTTTTCCGGCGTTGCTTCGATAAAGTCACCACCACGCTTGCTCAGCGGCAGAGGACGTACGCTGGACGTTTTATAGCCAATACCCGAGTAACCAACACCGTTGATTGAGGTAGCAACCGCCTGAACTACCGCAGCCGAACCCGGCTGTTCGTTCACAGTGTTCTTGAAATCACCTTTACACAACGCTTTCTTTTTGAAGTAACCGTAGGTACCAGAGACCGAGTTGCGGCCGAACAGCTGGATATCCCGCGTCAGCCAGGGACCAGCCATACCAGCATCACCCCAAACATCGATGCTCTTGGCAGCACCACACTTGCGCGTGCTGGAGAAGATGGCATCAACCTGATCCATGGTCAGGCCCTTCAGGGGATTGTCCTTGTGAACAAAAACAGCGAGGGCATCAATAGCAACGGGCACTGCCGTGGGCTTGTAGCCATGGCGGCTTTCAAAGGCCTCGATCTCCTTGTCCTTCATTTTTCGGCTCATCGGGCCGATATTGGAGGTACCTTCCGTCAGCGCCGGGGGTGCTGTAGAAGAACCGGCCGCCTGAATCTGAATATTGACATTAGGATAGAGGCGCTTGAATTCTTCGCCCCACAAGGTCATGAGGTTAGCCAGCGTATCGGAGCCAACGCTGGACAAGTTGCCCGAAACACCAGACGATTTCTCATATATAGCTAATTTGGGGTCGACTGAACTGGCCGATGCCACGTTTACCGTCATCGCGGCAAGCGCTATCGCAGCCTTACTTACCCATGTGTTGATTTTCATTTACGTCTCCTGATAGTCGGTCACGGCTTTCACTAGCGGCCACATTAATACAATTTTGTGACAATAAGATGACAGTCACGCCGCCGCTTACTTAATTTGTTGCAATTCCTTAACCAACGGCATTTTCAACGCGCCGCTCCACCGCAGACAAAGGAAAGACGCAACTGAATGTACTGCCCTTTCCCGGTTGGCTACGCACACGCAGCTCAGCGTGATGGCGCAGCAAAATGTGCTTCACAATGGCCAAGCCCAGTCCCGTGCCCCCCGTTTCCGTGGAGCGACTCTGGTCAACCCGGTAAAAGCGCTCGGTCAAGCGTGGCAGATGCTGAGGCTCGATCCCGATCCCCGTGTCCTGCACTTCAAAATAGGCATGGTTGCGGTCAGCGTACCAACGCAGCGTAATGCTGTCGTTGGCTCGGGTATAACGCGCAGCGTTGCTGGCCAGATTGGAAAAAGCGCTCTGAATTTCGGGGAAGTTGCCCTGCAGCCGAAGGGACTCATCACAGTCGATTGTGACCGTTCTTTCGCCCACTGCAGCCAATGCAATTTCGTCGCGAATGGAGTCCATCAAAGGCGCCAGGGCAATACTGTCCGCGCGGCCTGCGCTTGGGACCGCCTCCAGCCGCGACAGCGTCATCAAATCCTGAATCAGATTCTGCATCCGCCGCGACTGCTCGCTCATCTGCTGCAAGGCCCGCGCAGCAGCCTGAGAATTGTCACTCTGGTCGGCCAGCATTTCCAGGTAACCCGTGATAACGGTCAAGGGCGTGCGCAATTCGTGGGAAACATTGGCCACGAAATCCTTTCGCATCTGCTCCAGCTGCACATTACGGGTAATATCCCTGGCAAAGAGCAGGCGGTTGTCCTGACCGAAAACCGACACTGAAATACTGAGTTTGATCTGATCATTGACCGGTGACGAAATAGCCAGCCTGTCTTCATAATCACCAGATTCAAAATAACGAATAAATTCGGGCTGGCGCAGTAGGTTGACCAGTAGTCGGCCATTATCGTCTGGGTGCCGCAATCCGAGCAGAGAGCGCGCCGCTTGATTGCTCCATTCTATGGTGCCGTCCGGATTCAACATCACAACGGCATCAGCCATCGAAGCAAAGGAAGAGCGAAGGTGATTGATACTGGCGCGCAGTCGCAGACTAATGCGTTCATTTTCACGCTGCATCTGGAAGAGCGTATCGAACACCTGTCCCCATAGGCCACTGGCCTCCGGGGGCTCCTGACCCATTATGCCCTTATGGAGCCAACGATTGAGCATTCTGAGCTGATTCAGCGACCACAGCGCGTAGGCGAGCGATGCGCCGACCACAAACCAGGGCAATAAACCCAACAAAAGGCCAAAAAATCCAGCGATTGCAAGTAGCAGGCTCAGGCGACCCAGCTCTGTCTTCCAGCCTCGCAACGGCATACCTAGAAACTATTCCAGCCCGGCCGCAGAAAAACGATAACCGGTGCCACGTACAGTCTGAATCAGGGTGCCGTAGTCGCGAACCTCAGTTTCCAGCGCCTTGCGCAGGCGGCGTATATGCACATCGACAGTACGTTCTTCGACATAGACATTGCTGCCCCACACTTGGTCCAGCAATTGGCCCCGGCTATATGCCCGCTCTTGATGGGTCATAAAGAATTTCAGAAGTTTGTACTCGGTTGGCCCCATATCGACAGGCTTGGATTCTGCAAAAACCCGGTGGCTCACCGGATCCAGCACCAAGCCCGAGACCTCAACTGCGTCGCCATCGTCAGGGTCTGTGCTGCGACGCAAGACCGCTTTGATGCGAGCGAGCAGCTCCCGTGAGGAAAAAGGCTTGGTGATATAGTCATCTGCGCCGACATCCAGCCCCTGAATGCGATTATCTTCGTCATCTTTGGCAGTAAGCATAATCACAGGAATGATGCGGGTGACGTCATCACGGCGCAAGCGTCGCAAAAGCTCAAGTCCACTGGTGTTGGGCATCATCCAATCCAATAAAATCAGATCTGGCCGGCCATCGAGTATTTTGCCGTAGGCCTCCTGAGCGTCCGCTGCTTCCATACAATTAAAGCCGGCCATTTCCAGGCCGATGCGAATCATTTCCCTGATTGCGCTTTCGTCGTCGACGATAAGAATGTTGCGATTTGCCATAGCTATTCCGGTCATATTCCTAGAATCTCAGCTACGCATTAAAAGACTTTTTTGTGACATTATTGTTACGGAATCTCGCATACGGGGTGACAACTGTCAAAAATTGATGACGATTACTTATGTGAATAGTGTTCGCGAACCCCGTTAGCGGCTAAGAATTCCTCTTACCGCCTCAGGCAAGTCAGCCGGGAATAGCACCGTTTTGGCATTGGGTGAGGCCGCCAGGTTTTCAATGGACTGAATGTATTTTTCGCCTAACAGATAGGTAACCGGCAGCTCCTCATTCTTGATGGCTTCCGCCACCACTTCGATAGCGGCAGCACTGCCCTTCGCCAGCACCACCTCTGCCTGTGCATCACGACGTGACGCTTCCAGACGACCGTCGGCCTCAAGAATGGCCGCCTGTTTTTCACCTTCAGCACGGGTCACCACTGCACGGCGCTGTCGCTCGGCAGCCGCCTGTTCTTCCATCGCGGTCTGCATGGTGGTCGAAGGATTAATATCCTGAATTTCAACCGTCTTCATAGTGATACCCCAATCCGAAATATCGTCGGATATCGCCATTTTCAATTTAGCCTTGATCTGATCCCGGGAAGATAACGCGTCATCAAGCGCCATCTCACCCACAATTGAACGCAGCGCTGTCTGCACCAGGTTCTGAATGGCAATGGTGTAGTTTTCAACGCCGTATACCGCTTTTTCCGGCGAAACAATATTGATGTAGGCCACCGCATTAGCGATGATCACCGCATTGTCCTGGGTAATAACCTCCTGGGAGGGAATATCCAGCACGATATCCTTTGTCGTGACCTTAAAAGCAACCTTGTCGATAAAGGGAACAACCCAGTTCAGACCAGGGTTCATGGTCGCATGGTACTTTCCAAGCCGCTGCACAATATGCTTTGAACCCTGCGGCACGATTTTGACCGTATTGGTCAACACAACAATGGCAACAATGGCCATCGTGATAACGACGCTAAGCCCTTCCATCTCTATCTAGCTCCTGTGGCAATTGCCTGAATAACTATTGGGGTTTTGAGACAACCAGTGTGTTGCCCGAAACATCGATCACGGATACCCGGTCCCCTACCTCGACAGTGTCCTGACAGATAAATGACCATTCATCACTGCCCAGCACTGGCATGGAAAAACGCAGGCGGCCGCGCTCGCCGGTGTTCGCCTGTATAACCATACCCGTTTGCCCCAGCACCGCCTCTCGCGACATGCCGGACAAAGTCTTGTCTCGAAAACGGGGCTGAATGAATTTAAACCAGACAAACAGGTCAGCAAGGGATAAAACAGTCCAGATCAGCAGCTCGGTGGTAAAACTCAGCTCCACGGCAAAGCTCAGCGCCCCCACCATCAGCGCACTAACACCCAGCCAGAGCAGCACGAATCCAGCAGTAAAAATCTCCAGGGCGATCAATATCAAGCCCAATACCAGCCAGTGCCAGTAGGCAATCGATGAATCGAACCACTCCATCGCAAATGCTCCAGTCATAGATTTTTGTTATCAGCGGCCTATTTAGCCGCTTGCCGTCCCTGCAATCAAGGATTTTAACAGGCCAATGGCGTATAATGCGCGATTACTTTCAGCTCTGTGCGCCGTGCCTCTCATGTCTCAGCAAAACACCCCGAAACCCCTGTTCAGTTATCGCAAATACTGGGCGGAATGTTTTGGCCCCGCCCCCTACCTGCCCATGTCTCGACAGGAAATGGACGCGCTGGGCTGGGACAGTTGCGACATTATTCTGGTAACGGGTGATGCTTATGTGGACCACCCCAGCTTTGGCATGGCCGTCATCGGGCGGGTACTGGAAGCCCAGGGCTTTCGGGTGGGCATTATCGCCCAGCCCGACTGGCAGTCAGCCGAGCCCTTTAAAATTCTCGGTGAGCCCAATCTGTTTTTCGGCGTAGCCGCGGGCAACATGGACTCCATGATCAACCGCTATACCGCCGACCGACGACTGCGCCACGATGACGCCTACAGTCCGGACAACGAAGGCGGTAAGCGCCCCGACCGGGCCGTTGTCGTATATTCCCAGCGCTGCCGCGAAGCCTACAAGAACACCCCCATCGTGGTGGGCTCCATCGAAGCCAGCTTGCGCCGCATCGCTCACTACGATTATTGGAGCGACAAGGTTCGACGCTCCATCCTGCTCGATTCGCGCGCCGACCTCCTGGTCTTCGGTAATGCCGAACGCGCCATTGTCGATATCGCCCACCGTGCGGCGGCTGGAGAGAACCTGCGAGAAATTCGCGATCTTCGCGGCACCGCTTTCGTACGTAAACGAGTTCCCGATGGCTGGACAGTTATCGATTCATCCTCCGTGGATACACCCGGCCCGGTCACACCCATGACCAATCCCTACCTCGATACGACAGAAACTGTTGAATGTAAAACCCAGCAAAAAGAGGCAGAGCCAGCCGATGCCGTGCAGGCAGTGCGCATTATCGACCCCCTAAGCGCGCGGAAACAGGGTATTGATCGTCAAAAAAGCGTGATCCGCCTGCCCGCCTATGAAACGGTCAAGTCTGACCCCGTACAGTACGCGCATGCCGCGCGGGTCCTTCACCTCGAAACCAACCCTGGTAATGCTAAACCCCTGGTCCAGGCCCACGGCGATCGAGAAGTCTGGCTGAACCCGCCACCGATTCCGCTGACGACCGAAGAACTCGACGCGGTTTTTGAACTGCCCTACCAGCGCAAGCCGCACCCGGCTTATGGCAACGCAAAAATCCCCGCCTACGAAATGATCCGTTTTTCGGTCAATATCATGCGTGGGTGTTTCGGCGGCTGCAGCTTCTGTTCGATCACTGAACACGAAGGTCGTATAATCCAGAGCCGCTCGCACGACTCCATCGTGCGCGAAGTGGAATCCATGCGCGATAAGACCCCGGGCTTTACCGGCGTGGTGTCAGACTTGGGCGGCCCCAC
>JBFKDP010000101.1:0-12044 GCA_041619575.1 Litorivivens sp. | reverse complement strand
CTGAACGGCGACTACCTCTCTGATGCCCTGGCGGCGCAAGTCGGTGGTATCGGTATTGCCCCGGGTGCAAACCTGAGCGATACAGTTGCCCTGTTTGAAGCAACCCACGGCACCGCGCCAAAGTATGCAGGTCAGGACAAAGTGAACCCCGGCTCACTGATCCTTTCTGCGGAAATGATGCTGCGTCACCTGGGCTGGAATGAGGCTGCTGACCTGATAATCGACGGGATGAACGGTGCTATTCAGGCGAAAACCGTGACCTACGATTTCGAGCGGCTGATGGAAGGCGCCAAACTTCAGAAGTGTTCAGAGTTCGGTAAGGCAATTATTGCCAAGATGAGCTAAACACGTCCCGCGTGCAGTCTGCCTGCAGGCTGCACGCATCAAGTATTCTTCAGGTAAGCTTCCGGTTTATCTAGGCAGTGGCTTTTTTATTATTGCCAACACTTTCTTCTTCGGTACATTTTATATTGACTGCGTGTCGGCCTTTAGGTCCATCTTCAAGATCAAACTGCACACTCTGTCCCGCTTTCAGTGTTTTGTAACCTTCCATGTCTATCGCACTGTAGTGAACAAAAATATCCTCTTCGGAGTTTTCTGCGACTACAAAACCATAGCCTTTGGCATTATTGAACCACTTTACTACGCCAGTATTCATAATGACTTTTCCGCTTCAGGTTTTTGATATACTCAACCTCTACCGCTGCTAAGGCATTGCTGATCGTTGATTGTTGTAGAACTTCCTTCTCGATCAACGTCTTAGTAGAGTTACGTTATACAGGTAACCGCCGGAAGGTCAATATCTGCGCGTACCTGGATAGTAAAATTTACCTATATGCAATCTAAGTGTAATCATGCAACGTAAAGCCAATTACCCAGGTCTGCGAGCCTATGAAATCCGGCTCGGTGGAGACGATGAGGAGGATATTCAGCGTAGCGGCGGATTATCAGTTCAAGAAATTGAACCCGACCTTAAGGCGCCCTCGCTCTACCAGGTCGTTTTGATGAATGATGACTACACCCCGATGGAGTTTGTGGTTGAAGTTCTCGAGGTGTTTTTTAACAAAGACAGGCAGACTGCGACGCATATCATGTTAACGGTGCACACACAGGGAAAAGGCGTGTGTGGCATCTATACTCGTGATATAGCTGAAACTAAAGCCGAACAAGTGAATCAATATGCGAGGAAGCACGAACATCCGCTACTTGCCGAAATCGAAGAGAGCAGTGATTGAGAGGTAGTCCACAGCCATGTTGAGCAGAGATCTGGAAGCCACGCTGGGTCAGGCTTTTAAAGAAGCCCGAACCAAAAGCCACGAGTTTATGACGGTCGAGCATCTGCTATTGGCTTTGCTGGATAACGAGGCCGCCAATAAGGTGTTGCTCGCCTGCGGTGCAGACTTGCGCCAGTTACGTTTTGATCTGGTGGAGTTTGTCGAAGCAACTACCCCCCTGATACCGGAAAACGATATGGAGCGAGAGACCCAGCCGACTCTGGGCTTTCAGCGCGTGCTGCAACGTGCTGTCTTCCATGTGCAGTCATCTGGCAAACAGGAAGTTACCGGCGCCAACGTTTTGGTTGCTATTTTTAGCGAGCAGGAAAGCCAAGCCGTCTATTTTCTCAAACAGCAAAATATTGCTCGCCTTGATGTCGTCAATTACATCACACACGGTATTTCACGTATCGCGGAAGACGATGCGTCCTCGGAAGGTGGAATCAAATCCGACGAAGAGGGTGCGGACGCCAATTCCGATCGCCCGCTGGACCAGTTCGCCGTTAATTTGAATAAGGAAGCAGAAGAGGGGCGTATTGACCCACTTGTCGGGCGCATGGATGAAGTAACCCGCGTGGCCCAAATTCTGTCGCGGCGTCGCAAAAACAACCCGCTGCTGGTGGGCGAGTCCGGGGTGGGTAAAACCGCGATTGCCGAAGGGCTGGCCAAGCTTATCGTGGAGGGCGAGGTTCCCGATATTCTTAAAGAAAGCGTCGTTTACTCACTCGACCTCGGCGCGCTGCTGGCGGGCACAAAGTATCGGGGGGATTTCGAAAAACGCTTTAAAGGCCTGCTTTCTGACCTGAAAAAGCGGGAGGGCGCGATTCTTTTTATCGATGAAATCCACACTATCATAGGCGCAGGCGCTGCGTCGGGTGGTGTGATGGACGCCTCAAACTTGCTGAAACCGCTACTGGCTTCAGGTCAGATGCGTTGCATTGGCTCGACAACCTTCCAGGAATACCGCGGCATCTTTGAGAAAGACCGCGCCCTGAGTCGTCGTTTCCAGAAAATTGATGTGCTTGAACCAAGCGTTGAAGAGGCCCACGGCATACTGAAAGGCCTGAAGTCGCGTTTTGAGAAATTCCACGAGCTCGAATACACGGATGCCGCTTTAAAAGCCGCCGCAGAACTTGCGGACCGTTATATCAATGACCGCTTTTTGCCGGACAAGGCCATCGACGTAATTGATGAGGCTGGGGCCTACCAGCGCCTGCAAAAAGGCGAGAGCCGAAAAACGGTGCTGGACGTGCCGGACATTGAAGCTGTCATTGCCAAGATTGCGCGTATTCCACCGAAGTCTGTTTCATCGGATGACAAGACCGTTCTCGCCAAGCTGGAAGAAAACCTGAAAATGGTGGTCTTCGGGCAGGATCAGGCTATTTCTACGCTGTCTGCCGCCATCAAGCTGGCTCGCGCTGGCTTGAAGGAGCCGCAAAAACCGATCGGTTCCTTCCTGCTCGCCGGACCTACCGGCGTTGGCAAAACAGAGGTCTGCCGCCAGCTTGCGAAATTGCTGGGTTTGGAACTCGTCCGATTTGATATGTCAGAGTACATGGAGCGGCACACCGTCTCCCGCTTAATCGGTGCACCGCCCGGCTACGTCGGTTTTGATCAGGGTGGTTTGCTGACGGATGCCGTCACAAAGGCACCACACTGCGTTGTGCTATTAGACGAGATTGAAAAGGCCCACCCGGATCTTTTTAACCTCTTGCTGCAGGTAATGGATCACGGCGCGCTCACGGACAATAATGGCCGCAAAGCCGATTTCCGCAATGTTATCTTGGTGATGACAACCAACGCCGGTGCCGAAAATATGAGCAAGCGTTCGATGGGCTTTCGGGAGCAGGACAACAGCACAGACTCCCTTGAGGCTATTAACCGCCTGTTTACCCCAGAGTTCCGGAACCGTTTGGACAGTGTTGTACAGTTCAATCCGCTGGAAACCGACGTGGTGCTTACTGTTGTCGACAAGTTCCTGTTCGAGTTGCAGTCGCAGCTTGATGATAAGCAGGTTACGCTGGATGTGGATGATGAGGCGCGCAGCTGGCTCGTAGAGCACGGCTACGACAAGCTTATGGGCGCTCGCCCAATGACCCGAATTATCCAGGAGCATATTAAAAAGCCCCTGGCCGAAATGGTCTTGTTCGGTGAGCTTGCAGAGCACGGTGGTGTTGTTCAAGTCACCGTGCAGGACGGCAAGCTCACGCTTAGCGCGCAGCATTCGGAAGAAGTCGAAGCGACCGTACATTAGACTAGACACAGTTTTGCCTGCCAGCGAAGGCTGGCGGACCGTCGTTTCCAATAAGGCTGTGTGTCTACTAGGGGGGAGGCGATAAAAAGTCAGTTACAGTGTAGCTGACTTTTCAGCAAGACGAGGTGCAGGTGATTAGCGGGCGCGGTAAGTAATGCGGCCTTTAGTCAGGTCGTAAGGTGTCAATTCAACCTTGACCTTGTCACCGGTGAGAATGCGAATGTAGTGCTTGCGCATTTTACCGGAGATATGGGCAGTCACTACGTGACCGTTTTCCAGCTTCACCCGGAAAGTTGTGTTGGGAAGGGTATCAATTACCTCGCCTTCCATTTCAAACTGGTCTTCTTTCGCCATGCGGCGTTACCTCAAATATTCTGCGATTTTGACTTGCGGCACCGAGCGAGCGAAATACATCGGCAGGTGCACGATTTTTGCTGCGCGCATTTTGCCCTAAATTGGCTCCGGGCGCAAAGCGGAACTCGGCTTGGCGGCGAAAATACGCGGTGGAGATGACCGTCGCAATAGAGCCACAAAGCCCGTCACACGTGTGGCAGCACACTCCGGCGTGGGGGCCAGCAGGAGAATTAACGCAATGTGAGCCAGCGACGGTCTATATAGAGCTGCAAGGGCCTAAAATGAATCTTGTAACGCATTTTCTGGCAATCCCGAATCCAATAGCCCAGATACAGGTAATCCAGCTCCAGTTCCCGGGCTTTCTGGATTTGCCACAAAATGGCCAGGTTTCCCAAGCCTCGTCGGTGTTCATCCGGTGAAAAAAAGGTATAAACCGCAGACAGGCCGTCATCGAGAACGTCAAATACCGATACGGCGAGCAGCTTCCCCTGGCTGTAAAAGCGGGCGAAGCGCGTGACGCCCCATTCTGCACTGAGAAAACTTTGGTACTGCTCCTGAGTGGGCGGAAACATGTCGCCGTCGCTGTGACGCTCGCGTATGTAGCGTTCATACAGGGGGTAGTCCACACCTAGGTCCGCCTGCTCACTGATCACCACTTCAAGATCGCGGTTGCGCTGCAGACAACGCCGCTGGCTGCGATTGAGGGTAAAACCGGCAACCGGTATACGCGCCAATATGCACTGGCGGCAACCTTCACACTGCGGTCGGTAGAGGTGGGAGCCACTGCGGCGAAAGCCGTGGCGCGACAATTGACTGTAGAGCGCCTGATCAACCTCTGCGTCAGGATCGATAAAGACAGTCGTGGCCTCTTCATCCAGATAACTGCAGGGATGGGGCGTGGTTTGGTATAGCTTGAGGTCTTCGAGGCTGGCCACTGCAATGCCTTTTTGCGAAGTATGACTTTATTCTAGCGTCCACCGGCCTGAAATTGCAGGTTCTGCTGCCGTTAAAGTGGCAATCAGCATAGAGAATTCCTTTCGACTGATGTCTTCAGCCCCCATGGAGTAGAGGTGAGGATTACCGACTTGGCAGTCAATCAGCTCAATACCATTGGCCTCTCCCCATCGGCAAAGTGTTGCCAGCGCTACCTTGGAGGCATTGCTGGCCCGGCTGAACATGGATTCCCCGAAAAACACACTACCGATACACATCCCGTAGAGACCGCCTACCAATTCCTGATCTTGCCAGACCTCGACCGAATGCGCCCAGCCCATTTCATGCATGTGGATATAGGCATTTAGCATGTCGCGTGTAATCCAGGTTCCCTGGCGAGATTGATCAAGGGTTGCACAACCGCGGATAACGCGCCGAAAGCATTTATCGAAAGTGACCTCGAAGGTCTGCCGCTGAATAAACTTACGCAGCGAACGAGAGATGTGAACGCGTGCGGGGAACAATACTGCTCGTGGGTCTGGTGTCCACCAGAGAATGGGTTGCGGATCTTCGTACCAGGGAAAAATACCCCGGCGATAGGCGGACAGTAGGCGCTGGGGGCTGAGATCGCCACCAACGGCCAGCAGGCCGTTGGGTTCCTTTAAGGCATCTTCAATTGACGGGAACTCAGTGGAATCCTGATCCAGCCAATAGACAGCACTCATTGCATGCGCTTATTCGTTATCGAGGAATTTTTCGGCATCGAGCGCGGCCATGCAACCAAAGCCGGCAGAGGTCACGGCCTGTCGGTAGACATGGTCTGCGACATCACCGGCGGCAAATACACCCTCAACACTGGTAGCCGTGGCATTGCCATTGGTGCCCGAATGAATGGTCAGATAACCATCTTTCATGTCCAGTTGATCGACAAAGATATCGGTATTGGGTTTATGACCGATGGCGATGAATACACCTGCCAGCTCGATATCGCGTGCGCTGTCATCCTTGGTGCTCTTGATTCGCATGCCCGTCACGCCGCTGTCATCGCCAAGAACTTCGTCCAGGGTGTGATTCCATTCGATTGTGATGTTGCCGTTTTTTTCGCGATCGAAGAGCTTATCCTGGAGAATTTTTTCAGCGCGTAAGGAATCTCGGCGGTGCACCAGCACAACCTCAGAAGCAATATTGGACAGATAAAGCGCTTCTTCAACGGCCGTATTGCCGCCACCAATGACGGCAACTTTCTTGCCACGATAGAAAAAGCCATCACAGGTAGCGCACGCGCTGACCCCTTTGCCCATAAAAGCCTGCTCAGAAGGCAAACCTAAGTACTGGGCCGAAGCGCCCGTAGCGATGATGAGTGCGTCACAGCTGTACTGCTGGTTTCCTGTCAGGCTAAAGGGGCGTTTTGACAGATCAACGGATTCAATATGATCAAAAATGACATTGGTATCAAATCGTTCCGCGTGAGCCTGCATGCGCTGCATTAACTCAGGGCCCTGTACGCCCTTATCGTCGCCGGGCCAGTTGTCGACGTCAGTAGTGGTTGTTAATTGACCACCTTGCTCCAGGCCGGTGATAACCACGGGAGAGAGGTTGGCGCGCGCTGCGTAAACCGCAGCAGTGTAGCCGGCCGGGCCGGAACCCAGAATGATCAGGCGGTGGTGTTGTACATCAGACATAAGTCAGTATTCCTGAAATCCAGTGAATAAAAATATTTGCTAGAGGGCGCTCATAATAGGGGAAAAGGCCGCAAGCGGCAAAAGCTATTCTGATGGCGCAAAGACCGCCCATGAATGTTAAGATGGGCGCAATATATGAACGTAAATCAGTAAGTTGAGGGACACTTGGGAAAAACAGTGCAACGCCGAGACATTGACGCCCGCGAACAGTTGCCGCTGCGTTTTCGCGAAGGCGCATTAATCGCATTTTCTGCGATCTTCGTATTCTTGCTGGTCGCCTTAAGCACCTACAGTATCGACGACCCCGGCTGGTCTCGCACGGGAAGTGGCGGCGAAATTAACAATGCCGTGGGGCCGGTCGGTGCCTGGTTCGCCGATGTGTTTTATGCCTTGTTTGGTTATATGGCCTACCTGTTTCCAGCCATGCTCGGCTTCCAAGCGGTTCAAATCTTCCGCAACCGAAGCATTCGCCAACAGATTGATCCTATTGTGCTGGGCTTGCGTTTTGTCGGGTTCATTCTGGTCATGATGGCCAGCACCGCTCTGGCCGCTATCAGTGCCATTGATCCTCAGATTCCCTTTGGTGCTGGCGGAGTGCTTGGAGAAGCCATTGGCAACGCATCTGTTGAGGCCTTCAGTGTCTTTGGTGCACGGCTGGTACTGGTAGCCATCTTGTTGTTCGGGCTAACGATTTTCACCGACCTTTCCTGGATAGCGCTGATGGACAGGGTAGGGGCGGCCACGCTGCAATTGGTAGAACGGGCCAAGACCGGGGTTGAGCGCCTCCAGCGCTGGTATCGGGAGCGCCGCACAGTCAGGGAAGTGCAAAACCAGCGCAGGGAAGCGGTCGTAAAGCAGATTGCGAAACAGAAGGACCGGATCCCACCCAAAATATCGCCTCCATCGCCAAAACCTAAACAAACCAGCCAGCGTGCTGAGAAGGAGCGTCAGAAATCCCTGTTTGACGCACCTGTTACTGGTGATCTGCCGCCCTTGCAGTTACTCGATGAGGCCGATCATCACAACAAGAAGGGGTTTTCGCCAGAAACGCTGGAGGCGATGTCGCGGCTGCTTGAGCTTAAACTGCAGGATTTTAATGTCACCGCAAAAGTGGTTGCGGTTTATCCTGGCCCGGTCATTACCCGCTTTGAAATTGAGCCGGATGCGGGCGTCAAAGTCAGCAAGATCAGCAATCTTGCCAAGGATCTCGCACGCTCACTGGCGGTTATCAGTGTACGTGTTGTTGAGGTCATTCCCGGCAAACCCTACGTCGGCATTGAAATTCCCAACGAAGACCGTGAGGTTGTGAACTTCCGCGAAGTGCTATCGTCAAAAACCTACGAAGACAGCAAATCGGCACTGACCCTGGCTTTGGGTCACGACATCTCCGGCGAGCCAGTCGTCGCGGATCTCGCCAAAATGCCTCACCTGCTGGTCGCGGGCACCACCGGCTCGGGTAAGTCTGTTGGTGTGAATGCAATGCTCGTCAGCCTGCTCTACAAGGCTGGGCCAGATAAGGTTCGGCTTATGTTGGTGGATCCGAAAATGCTGGAACTCTCGGTTTACGACGGCATACCGCACCTGCTGTCCCCCGTTATCACCGACATGAAGGATGCCGCTAACGGATTGCGCTGGTGTGTCGGTGAAATGGAGCGACGCTACAAACTGATGGCAGCGCTGGGCGTCAGAAACCTCGCGGGTTTTAACCGCAAAGTGGTGGATGCCGCCAATAGCGGCAACCCGATTAAAGACCCTCTGTGGGTACCGGGTGAAGATTTTGAGGCTGGCGTCGATGAACCGGAAGCGCCACCACTGACGCAATTGCCAGCGATTGTTGTTGTCATCGATGAGTTTGCCGACATGATGATGATTGTTGGCAAAAAAGTCGAAGAGTTGATTGCGCGTATAGCGCAGAAGGCCAGGGCAGCGGGCATCCACCTGATTCTCGCTACCCAGCGCCCCTCGGTGGACGTTATTACTGGTTTGATCAAGGCGAACGTGCCCACGCGCATTGCCTTTCAGGTGTCGTCCAAAATTGATTCAAGGACGATTCTGGATCAGGGCGGCGCCGAACAGCTACTGGGGCACGGCGATATGCTGTACCTGCCTCCGGGTAGCGGCCTGCCCGTGCGGGTGCACGGCGCATTTGTCTCGGATGACGAAGTCCATCGTGTGGTAGCCGATTGGCAGCGTCGGGGAGAACCCGACTACATTGACGGTTTATTAGAAGAGGGCAGTCAAATTGACGCAATTACTGGCGCCCCTAGCGGCAACGGTGATGACGACGGTGAGGGAGACGCGCTTTACGATGAAGCGGTACGCTTTGTGACCGAAAGCCGGCGCGCGTCCATTTCCTCGGTACAGCGCAAACTGCGCATTGGTTATAACCGCGCCGCACGCTTGATTGAAAGCATGGAGGCAGCCGGTGTGGTTACTGAAATGGGGCATAACGGCGCGCGCGAAGTAATCGCACCGCCTCCAGTGGATTAACTATGTTGTCACGCTTTTTATTGTTTATCTGTTTGCTGCTGCCCATTCCGAGTTTGGCGGACACAGCAGATCATGCTGGTCAATTGGCCGCATTGCTGGCTGACACCAAATCAATGCGAGCAGAGTTCAGTCAACGTGTCGTCAGTGATGAAGGTGAACTGCTTGAAGAGTCCTCGGGGCAAATGGCCTTTCAGCGGCCTCACCAGTTGCGGTGGGAAATAAGCGAACCCTATGCGTATCAGGTTCTCACCAATGGAGAAACCTTGTGGCGCTATGACGTCGACTTCGAACAATTAACGACTGAGGCATTCGAGTCCGTTGCTCAAACGCCCATGCTGATATTGGCCGCCGATGCAGCCGAATTGAATGCCCAATACCAGGTCAGCCAAAAGGCTTCAGCAGGCGCGACGCGCTTTAACCTGAAGCCGCGCGCTAAAGATTCCGATTTCAGGCACCTAGCATTGGTTTTCGAAAAGCGCACACTGGTCGCGATGGAATTAACCGACAATCTGGGCCAGCAAACGGATATCCGCTTGCAGAACACCCGGCTGAATGAAGGCAAACTCGAGGCTTCACTTTTCGTCTTTGATGAGGCAGGAATTCGGCAGTGAGCGACAGAGGTGGGCAGCCGCTAGCGGCGCGTATGCGCCCCAGTGATCTAACAGGCTTTCTGGGGCAGGATCATCTGCTGGGGCCAAACAAACCATTGCGCGAGGCACTGGATTCCGGCCAGCTCCATTCCATGATTTTCTGGGGGCCACCGGGCGTCGGCAAAACGACACTTGCCAAGCTTATTGCCCAACTGTGCGACGCACACTTTATTACTCTCTCTGCGGTCTTGGCCGGGGTTAAGGATATTCGGGCCGCAATCGAAGAGGCTAGGTTACAGCAACAATACAATCGTCAGACGGTCTTGTTTGTCGACGAAGTCCACCGCTTCAACAAAGGCCAGCAAGATGCTTTTCTGCCCTTTGTTGAAGATGGCACGGTTATTTTTGTCGGTGCTACCACTGAAAATCCCAGTTTTGAACTGAATAACGCACTGCTATCACGAGTGAGGGTTTATCGACTCAAATCGCTCAATGACGAGGCAGTATTCTCCATTTTGCAGCGTTGCCGCGAGACCTTGGGTTTCGAAAGTCCGGACGCATTGCTCCAGCAACTAGCGCAGCAGGCGGACGGCGACGGACGCCGCGCGCTGAATTTTCTCGAGCTGGCTTTGGATATGGCTTATTCAGCCGGTCACCCGGACAGCTTGAGCAGCGAGATCATTCAAGAGATTATCAGTGGGCAGCCCCGACGATTTGACAAGCAGGGCGACTCCTTTTATGACCAGATTTCTGCCTTGCACAAAGCAGTAAGGGGCAGTTCACCGGATGCGGCGCTCTACTGGCTGGCAAGAATGCTCGATGGTGGCTGCGACCCCTTGTATATTGGCCGCCGGCTGGTTCGTATGGCCAGTGAAGACATCGGTAATGCCGACCCCAGAGGTCTGCAGCTGGCACTGAACGCCTGGGATGTATTGGAACGGCTGGGCAGCCCGGAGGGCGAGCTCGCACTTGCCCAGGCCGTGACTTATCTTGCCTGCGCCCCGAAAAGTAATGCTGTATACACCGCCTTTAAAGCCGTTATGGCTGACGTCAAGCAACAAGCGAGTGCTGAAGTGCCACTGCACTTACGCAATGCGCCTACCAAACTGATGAAGGAGCAGGGCTTTGGCGAAGAGTACCGCTATGCACACGATTTTCCTGATTGTTACGCAGCTGGGGAGAACTATTTCCCGGAAAATCTGAAAGACGCCCGCTACTATCAACCCGTCGAGCGCGGGCTTGAAAAGAAGATTGCTGAAAAGCTGGCCTATCTCAAACAACTTGATTCTGCTAGCAGCTGGAAGCGCTATACCTGATGTTACACTACCTGCTTGTCGCCCTCGGAGGGGCTATGGGTTCCGTCAGTCGTTTCGCGATTGGTCGTTTCAGTGCTCAGTATTTTCAGCACGACTGGCCTTGGGCGACTTTCAGCGTCAATGCCCTGGGCTCGTTTGCCATTGGTATGGTCTACGTTGTCATTACAGAAAAAACCGCCTTACACAACGACAGTCGCTACCTGTTGATCGTTGGTTTTCTCGGTGCGTTTACAACGTTTTCCACGTTTGCCCTTGAAACCGTTACCCTTTTTGAAGGTGGCCGCTGGCTGTTGGCACTGTCCTACGTCTTTATTACTGTAATCAGCTGCGTGCTGGGTTGTGGCCTCGGCATGTTGTTGATGAGATAACCGGAGATATTTGTTACATGCTTGATATTAAACTCGTGCGCCAGGCCCCTGAGCGCATTGCAGACCAATTGAAAAAACGCCATTACAAGTTCGATGTGGCAGCTTTTACGACCCTCGATGAGGCTAGAAAGCAGGCTGATATAGACAGTCAGTCGTTATTGGCGGAGCGCAAGCAAGCATCTAAAAAAATCGGTGAGTTGGTCAAGTCGGGAGTGCCGGTCGATGATGCCAAGGCACAGGTTAACGAAATACTGGCCAAAATCGAAAACGAGCTAGCATCGCTGACGGCAAAAGCAAAAGCAGCCCAGGAAAGCCTTGATGACCTGATGCTTGGTGTTCCCAATATACCGGATAGCGCTGTGCCTGAGGGACGCGAAGAAGCAGACAACCTCGAAGTTGCGCGTTGGGGGACCCCCAAGACGTTTGACTTCAATGTCAAAGATCACGTTGATCTGGGTGAAGCGTTGGGTGGGCTCGATTTCGAAAATGCAAGCAAACTGACCGGTAGTCGTTTCAGCGTTTTACACCGCGATATTGCCTTACTTCACAGGGCGCTAATTCAGTTTATGCTGAATACACATACACAAACCCACGGCTACGATGAAGTGTATGTGCCCTTTATGGTTAATGCGGAATCGCTCCGTGGCACGGGCCAGCTGCCCAAGTTTGAAGAAGACCTCTTTAAATTACAGGGTGAACAGGAGTACTACCTGATTCCCACCGCAGAAGTCCCCGTTACCAACCTTGTACGCGACACAATTATTGAACCTTCCGAACTTGGGG
>JBFKDP010000100.1:0-12078 GCA_041619575.1 Litorivivens sp. | reverse complement strand
CACGGTTAGAGCGAATGTACTGACGCGTTTTTGCGTCTTTAACGTAGAGAATCAGGGGGAGATGGTCGATCAGTGTTTCCAGAAAACTGCGTTCTTGCTCCAGCTCCTGTGTTTTTTGTTCGATCATAGCCGCGGCAGAAGCTTGAGCGCCTGTAGAGGTGATAATAAGCAGGGCCAGCGAGCCGATAATACAGAAACCGCCAAACAGTATGGGCCACAGGCGCTCATTCATTGCTTCAGCAACAGCTGCATCAGGCATCCATAGATCTAGCCGCCAGGTTTGATCGAAAAAGGGCATGTTCGATCTGTTGTGGAAATCGCTACTAGCCCCGGAGTTTGAATGCACTAGTACTTGGCCACTACGGATCTCCGCTAACTCAAAACCAAAGTGATTTCCTCGGCCTAATCGGTCAAAGGGTTCCAGTAAGCTATCGAGCCGCAACACGGCGCTGACCACATCCTGATTATCGTCACCACCTACTGGCTGAATCAGCAGGTAGGCGCGTTCTGTCGAATCCTTGGTTTGCACGAGTATCAGTGGCCCAGCAGCGGCGAGTTTACCCGTGCGCAGTGCGTTATCGACCGCAGTCTTGCGTGTCGTTTCCGATAGCAGATCAAAGCCTTGAGCGCGCTTATGTGCTTCCTGAGGGGTTACATGCAGTATGGGCTGGTAAACATCTCGCGAGGTAATAGGAACTAGGTCACCGGATGACAGCTCGCGTAGCTTAAAATCGCTGTAACCTTCCTTTTTTACTTCCGCTAGGAATGTCGGGATGTCCTCACGTCGGATTCGTGGCGCCCAGCTTAGGGCCTGTAATCCAGGCATGTTTTCCTGCAAGGCCGCAAAAAAAGTAAAAAATTCTTCTTTGGTTACCTTGTTAGAGGCATTGAAAAGACCGATGGTGGCATTGACGAGGGTGCGTTTCTGAGCAATCTGCTCTTGGAGGTAGGCATTGGTAAAAAAGGCCTTTTCTTCCAGTTCTTCGCGTATCTGGGTTTCCACCTCGCGCTTGCCATCCACGTAGAGATAGCAGACGGCCGCAAAGACGAGGAGCAGTGGAATAGAGATTTTGAGTTTGCGGTTGAGTGACGCAAACTCGTGTTTTTCCTGCCACAGCAACAGTAATGGGCTGAACACGATGACACCCAGCGAGTCGCCCAGCCACCATGTTGTCCAGCTGTCAAATACAGCCTCACTCTCCAGCACACCAAAGGCCCACAGGCTACCTGAGCCCATGCTGGCAGACAGTATGCAAGCAAGCGGCCCGCCCAGAGCTATGAGCATCAGTGGCTGACGAAGATTGATAAAGGTCCAGGGAGGGCTGCAAAAGCGCTCTATCAACCACTTGCCACACATGGCCTGCAAGGCAGCGCCAAGGCCGATGCAGGCGGGTAGTAGAAAGGCATTGGGATCGGAGGCCGAAAATGCATCGCCAATAATACTGTTTACGCTAAATGATCCGAGGAAGACACCGAGCACGACGGGGTAACCCCAGAGTAGCAGCCCGGCGATGGCTAGACCTGATGGGACCCAAATCGCAGTTGCGTAGCCCGGCGGGATAGCTAGCAGCAAGCCGAGCCTTGCCAATACAAAATAGGCAAGGGCGAGCAGGGCAATACGGCTTACCGTCAATAGCACTGTAGGCGGCATAAACTGAAATCCATTTACGGACACGCGATTGGAATGACGATGATGCCTATGAGTGTTCGGTGTGTCACCTATAAAAAGTAGCCGAAAACGGCGTGCTCAGGCAGTCCCAATCTGCTTTACAGCAGGTTCCGGATCAAAGTTACCGGCCGGACCGTAGCTACTCGCAGTTCCAGTACCATGGATAATGTCTAGGCCGCGAGCGAAATACCGGGTTTGCGCTGATATTGTCGCTCCGGCAATGTCATTCATGTGTTTGCATTGTTGCAGGCTGGCAATCGCAGCCTTCCAATCCTGTGTGAGTTGACGCGCTTGGTGGCTACCCGCAAACACTTCTTCGAGCTGACTTTCGTTACCCTCAACCACGCCGAGATTGGCCAACAGTCTGGCGCGCCGCCTGACGAGCGCATCCAAATGATCAGCGTAGCGTGTTTTTCGTTCGGCAAGCTCCAGAAGACCTCCGCGAGCCGGGTCTTCCAGAGCGTCGGCTTCTTCACAAAGCAAACCTTCAAACTGGCGAATTGCGGCAATGATATCGCGAGTCAACGCTAGGAATTCGTTAGGTACCTGCATCTCGGGCATCCTTCTTATTAATGGCAATGCTTGTCATAATGTGTATTCATCGCGCGAGGAGCTGTTCAAGCTCCACAACAGCCTTGGCAACACGGTTCGCATCAATGCTGAATTCTCCGCGCTGCAAAGCTGCTTTGATATCGGCAACTTTCTGAGCGTCAATATCACTGCTGTCACCCACTTGCTGTTTCAGGCGCTCATAAGTAGAACTCCGTGCCAACTCCTGAGATTCTGGCGACCCATTGGCCGATCTCTCGGCGGGTGCTGCCTGATTTCGTGAGCCGGTTTCACTGGTCTTCACTGGCGCTGCATCAGCTCGTCTGGGCTGTAAGCCACCGCTATCAATCTTATTCACCATTACCTGCTACCTTCCCACACGGGGCTATCAATACTTAGAATGCCTTTGAGGTTTATATCGGCACCTTTCTGGAAAACTTTAGTGCGTCGCGTCTGGCTATTCATAAGGAAATTTCCACCGTTTCACTCGACCGCACTAGGCCCTCAACAATGCGTCCCGACGTGAGATTGCGAACCTGAATTCGACTTCCCAATGCGCCCTCACTGGTGGCCACACCCGCCATGGATACCTGGACAGGCCCGGCGCCCGACAGCAAAGTTACTTTTTGGCCACGGCGTATCATAAGTGCAGCTTCCACCATCACCGGCGTTATAACGGCCCCTTGAGCAATCGAACGCTTAGTGCGATATCCGGCGGCATTGTCCAGCCTGCTGATATAGCCGTAGCCAAGTGAAGCAATATCGCGTTTGACCGCTTGCACATCAGACGGACCCAATTCGGTTTTAGGGGGCAAAGGGCGGGTTGCCACTAGCGCCGTGGCCATCGCTCGGACCGTAACCGGCAAATAGACCTTCCAACCCTTGTTGTCAGGGCATTGAACGCCCACCGTCGTACGATGTCCAACCCGGGCGCCGCTGGGCAGGAAAGCGCGCAGTGATTGGTGACAGCGGGGGAGGCGACTGCGACTGTCGAGCTTAGCAACTTCAATGGAGGCGTCGAGATTCTGCCAGGGGTGTCGCGCTTGAATAAAACGGCGGGCCGTCGCACGAATACTGTCTTGGCTTTGCAGTTGTTGGCCAAGTGCCTGCACGGGTGTTCCAAGTAGCAGAGCGGTAATGCTAGCTAGCACAAATGCCCCACCAGCAAATGATTTGCACCCGGTCTTCACCATGTATCCACTTGCCCCTGTGTACCGCCTTCTTTCGACATCTGATGACTCCGCGTCAAAAAATTGTCTCCGCAAGCTGTACAGCAATATGTGTGCCAGCACTCATCAGCAAAAAAAGACGAAAACGCACTGAAAGGCGGAAGTACTTGCCGCAAACCCGGCAATGTATTGCCGCTCCAACGGCAAGGGCGGTGGCGGCTTTACGTCATCTGCCACCTATCTCTTTGAAAAATAGCGAATTTATGAACTGGCACGGCGATTGCTGAGGGTTTATCGACCGCGAAGGAAAAAACTTTAGGACTTTTTAAGGACTTTTCATGCCCATCAATTTTCAGACAGCGCTCGGTGTACACGAACAGGCACTATATGCCCGTGCCCGCCGCACTGAAGTTCTGGGGGCCAATATGGCCAACGCGGATACGCCGGGTTACAAAGCGCGTGACGTGGATTTCAAGGCAGTCCTTGAGTCTACTCAAACCGGAACTAGTCACCAAGTCTCTACAGCACGAACTCACCAGACTCACATCAATACTGGCAGCGTAGACATAGAAGCGGCCTTGAAGTATCGGAACCCCTATCAGCCCAGTGAAGACGGCAATACAGTGGAGTTGCATGTTGAGCAGGCAAACTTTGCAGAAAACGCGATTCGCTACCAGGCAACGCTTACGTTTTTGGGCAGTAAATTTAACGGTATCAAAACCGCACTGACGGGAGGTCGTTAGCCATGTTTAAAGTGCTCGATATCGCTGGCTCAGCAATGAACGCGCAGATGGTGAGGCTTAATACCACCGCCAGCAATATGGCTAACGCCAATACGGTAGCGTCTTCAGAGGGCGATGCCTATCGGTCTCGGCAGCCAATTTTTGCCGCAGTGTTGGATCAGACGACTGGTGTCGGAGGTGTAGAAATTAAAGGTATTACCCAGAGCGAGACGCCTGTTGAAAAGCGCTATGAGCCAGGTAATCCATTGGCCGACCAAGAGGGTTACGTCTACCTCTCGAATGTCGATGGCGTTGAGGAAATGGCCAATATGATCTCAGCATCGCGCTCCTTTCAGAACAATGCTGAGATATTCAGCACCTCAAAAACCTTGATGTTGCGAACCCTGCAACTCGGTCAATAAGGACTCTTCCAGCCATGGAACTGCGAACAATCAGTGATGTACAGGCCCTGAGCGCCGCCAATTCAAAAGTGGGCAGTCAGGACCTCGAGCAAAACGATTTCATGAAGCTGATGCTGGCACAGATGAAAAACCAGGATCCATTTGAGCCGCTCGACAATGCCGAATTTCTCGGTCAGATGGCGCAGTTCAGCACCGTGAGTGGTATCAGTGAGATCAATTCCTCGCTGTCCAGCTTGTCTGACTCCCTGGCTTCCTCGCAAATGCTCAACGCTGCAAGTCTGGTAGAGCGCTCAGCGCTTGTTGCCAGTAACCAGGTTTCATTTGATGGCAGTAATGCGGTTGAAGGGCAGCTGGCGTTGCCCGTTAGCAGTTCCGGAGTACAGGTGGAAATTCTGTCAACCAATGGAGAAACCGCACGTCGCATTTCACTGGGGCCGCAGCCTGCAGGATCTTTGTCCTACCAGTGGGACGGGCGTGATGCACAGGGGAATGTTCTCTCTCCGGGTACTTATAGTGTACGCGCCAGTTATGCCAATGGTAATGAGCAATCTGCCCTGAACAATTTTGTCCAGGCGAAGATCACCAGTGTCAGCCTGCCATCAGGTGGCGCCAGCGCACTGGTTGAACTGGAAGGGCTTGGCAGTTTCCGGCTCTCCGACGTGAAATCTATCAGTCAGTAAATGCAGCAACGATAATCGACCATTGAAGGAGTCGTACTATGAGTTTTGATATTGCCCTAACAGGATTGAACGCGGCCTCCAAGCATTTGGATGTCACCGCCAACAATATCGCTAATGTGGGTACAACCGGCTTTAAGCGTTCACGCTCCGAGTTCGCTGATGTCTTTGCCAGTTCGCTCACGGATTCCTCGGCGACCTCTGTCGGTTCAGGTGTCAAATTGGCAAAAGTTAATCAGCAGTTTTCCCAGGGGAATGTCTCGCTCACCAACAACAGCCTGGATCTTGCCATCAATGGAGATGGCTTCTTTACGTTATCAAGTGCTGATGACGGCCTCGTCTATTCGCGTGCCGGCGCTTTCAGTCTCGATAAAAACGGTTATGTTGTAAATTCCGATCTCAACCGTCTACAAATATTTCCGGCAACAGGGGTAGGGGGCTTTTCAACCGGGACACTGGAAGACCTGCAGCTTGAAAACACCGCCTTTCCGCCGAGAGCAACCGAGACGGCCAGCATTGGTGTGAACATGCCTTCGGGCGCACCGCAGCCTTCGGTTGGTACATTCAGCCCTACGGATCTAAACAGTTTTAACCACTCAACCTCACTGAGCATATTTGACTCTCAGGGCGCTGCCCACACCGCAACCATGTACTTTGTCAAAGACGCTGCGCCCAATACGTGGGCACAGCATCTCTTTGTTGATGGAGATGCGGTCGGTGGTGCCAACACCCTGGTCTTCAACGGGGCCGGGCAACTGCAGACGCCAGCCAGTGGAGTCATTACTTATCCGTCGTACACCCCAGCAAACGGTGCATCCGACCTGGACCTCAGCTTTGATTTCAATGATTCAACCCAGTTTGGAAACGAATTTGTCGTCAATGATCTGGCCCAAGACGGTTTTGAATCGGGCATTCTCACCGGTCTTGATATCGACCCTACTGGCGTTGTATCGGCTCGCTACAGCAATCAGGCCAGTGAGCAACTGGGCAGAATTGCACTGACCCAGTTTAACAACCCGCAAGGGCTTCAACAGCTTGGAGCAAATACCTGGGCCGAAACATTTACCGCAGGAGGACCGAGATTGGGTGAGCCCGGGACATCAAGTTTTGGGTTGATTCAATCCAGCGCATTGGAAAGCTCCAATGTTGATCTGTCAGCAGAGCTGGTACAGATGGTGACTGCCCAAAGGAATTTCCAGGCTAACGCGAAGATGATTTCGACTGCGGATCAAATTTCGCAGGCCATTCTCAATATTCGCTAAGCGATTGAGGTCATTACGTGGATAAGATGCTGTATTTGGGAATGACCGGCGCCAAGCACCTGCAACTGGCGCAGTCTACCAATGCCAATAATCTCGCGAATGCCAGCACCAGCGGCTTTCGCGCAGATTTCCATAGTGTGTTTACCGATCAGATTGAGGGCCCCGGGTTGGCTACTCGCGCCAATGCCGTCATCGGCGGTGAAAGCGTCAATATCCGCCCCGGTGCAATACAGACTACGGACAATCCGATGGATATCGCCATTAACGGCGACGGCTGGTTTGCGGTAAGCACAGTTGATGGTGGTGAAGCCTACACCCGCCGCGGTGACCTCAGGCTTTCGGCCGACGGCCTGCTAACCAACGGGGCAGGCCAGAATATTCTCGGCGACGGTGGCCTGCTGGCGATACCGGAACACCAAAGCCTGACCATTGGCAGTGACGGTACCGTTTCCATCGTGCCTTTGGGGCAGGGGCCGGATACTCAGGTTGTTATCGACCGAATCAAAATGGTAACGCTTGATGCAAAGCAGATCGTAAAAGGTGAAGACGGTCTGATTCGGCAGCGCAATGGCAACAGTGGCGTCCAGTCTTCGGATATCACATTGGTCTCCGGCGCGCTTGAATCGTCTAACGTCAATGCCGTTGATGCGATGGTGAATATGATCAGTTTGTCCCGCGCTTTTGAGATGGAGGTCAAACTGATGAGCACGGCGGGTGAACTTGCGGACGCCGGCAGCCGTTTGATGAGAATGGAATAATTTCCGATTACACCGTGGAGAAAGTGATATGAATCCCTCCCTTTGGGTAGCGAAAACCGGGCTGGATGCTCAGCAAACTCGTATGCAGGTTGTGAGTCACAACCTGGCCAACGCAAATACTTCCGGATTCAAAAAGGGCAGAGCTGCCTTTGAGGATCTGCTCTATCAAAATGTTCGGCAGGTAGGTGGTCAAACATCACAGCAAACCCGCTCGGCCAGCGGCCTGCATCTAGGTACGGGTGTTCGAGTCGTGTCGACAGAGAAGATCTTTTCCCAAGGGGCGCTATCCCAAACAGAAAATGCTCTGGATCTTGCGATCAATGGCCGAGGATTCTTCCAATTAACGCTGCCCGACGGCACTGCGGCTTATACCCGCAATGGTGCTTTTCAGCTTGATGACCAGGGCCAGATTGTAACGGCCAGCGGCCATGTACTGCAGCCCGGCATTGCTGTGCCGCAAGGGGCGCAGAGCATCACGATTGGTACTGATGGCGTTGTCAGTGCACAGGTGCCGGGTCAGTCGACTCCTGTGCAGATTGGGACGATTCAGCTTGCTGATTTTGTAAACGCGGCAGGCTTACAACCCCGCGGCGAAAACATGTTTATCGAATCAGCCTCCAGCGGTTCACCACAAACCGGTACGCCGGGCCTTACCGGTCTGGGAAACCTGATGCAGGGTGCACTTGAAGCCTCGAACGTTAATGTGGTCGAGGAGCTGGTCAACATGATAGAAACCCAACGTGCCTACGAAATGAATTCAAAGGCGATCTCGTCCAGCGATCAGATGATGCAGTATCTGAATAACAACCTCTAAGGCTGAAATGGCTATGACGGTATTCAATTTGCCCGCACTAAAACTTACCGCTGCAGCGGTTGTACTGCTGCAACTCTTTGCTTGTAGCTCAGCGCCTGACAAAACACCAATAGCGGACAACGAAGAAATTATGAATACCGGCGCTGTGCCCGCGATCTCTGGCGGGGGTTCAATCTACAATCGTTCACGCAGCATGAGTCTGTTTCTTGACCGTCGTGCGCGGCAAGTGGGGGACACCATTACCGTCAGCCTGCTAGAGCAGACTGATGCGAGCAAACAGTCGAGCACCTCTACGGCGAAAGACCAGAGTCAAAGTGTGTCGGGTATCACGCTGTTTGGGCGCGGTGTCACCAAGGACGGCATTCCCATACTGGAAAGTTCAATTGAGTCGGAGCAGGAATTTTCAGGGCAGGGTAGCAGCAGCCAAAGCAACCGGCTGACCGGCAATATCACGGTAACGGTTGCTCAGGTACTGCCCAACGGCAACCTTATGGTGCGCGGCGAGAAGTGGGTGACGATCAATCAGGGTGAAGAATTTATACGCGTTACCGGGGTTGTACGCCCTGAAGATATTGGCGCAGACAACTCCATTCCGTCTTTTAAGCTTGCCGACGCTCGCATTACCTACAGTGGCAAAGGTGCTCTCGCCGATGCAAATCAAATGGGCTGGCTCAGTCGTCTGTTTCAATCTGTTCTTTCACCTTTCTGAGGATTTTGCCATGCGCACTACAACCGCTTTCCTTTGCGCCCTGATTCTAGTGTGCGCCCCTGCCCAGGCAGAACGCGTTAAAGATCTCGTAAACGTTGCTGGTGTACGAACTAACCAGCTTGTCGGGTACGGGCTTGTCGTCGGACTCAATGGTACCGGAGATCAGACAAGCCAGGCGCCCTTTACCGTGCAGAGTATCAAGAATATGCTTTCTTCTTTTGGTGTTCGCGTCCCCGACAACGTAAATCCCCAATTAAAAAATGTTGCAGCGGTCACCGTTCATGCCTCGCTGCCTCCCTTCGCCAAGCCGGGCCAATCCATTGATGTAACCGTTTCTTCGATCGGCAATGCCGCGAGTCTGCGCGGCGGTAGTCTGTTGATGGCACCGCTGATGGGTGCAGATGGCCAAGTTTACGCCATGGCTCAAGGCAGCCTGTTGGTGGGTGGTCTGGGTGTGGCTGGATCTGACGGTTCTCGTGTCTCCGTCAATATTCCAAGTGCTGGGCGGATACCCAATGGTGCAACGGTGGAAAAAGAAGCCCCCAGTGCCATGACTGCAGACGGCAGTATCTGGCTAAATCTCAAAACGCCTGATTTTACAACGGCGCACCGCTTGGCCAAGCACATTAATACCACTTACGGTCCCAATATGGCAGAAGCCATCGACGCAACGTCGGTTCGCGTACTCGGCCCCAAAGAACGCAATCAATACGTCAGCTTTATTTCCATGCTCGAAAATATGGAAGTCACGCCGGGTGATGCTCCGGCACGGGTGGTCGTTAACTCTCGATCCGGTACGGTTGTTATCGGCGGCAATGTGCGCGTGATGCCGGCAGCCGTCAGTCATGGATCGCTGACTGTGTCGATCACCGAACGCGCTGAAGTCAGTCAGCCTGGGGCTTTCTCACAAGGGCAGACTGTTGTTGTCGGTGAATCCTCGATCGATGTGAAACAAGATGAATCGCGCATGTTCCTATTGGAAACCGGCGTCACTCTCGAGGACATCGTCAAAGCCATCAACAATGTTGGGGCCGCGCCTGGAGATCTGGTCGCCATTTTGGAGGCCCTCGATCAGGCCGGTGCATTACGCGCCGAGTTGGTTGTGATCTGACGCTGGAGTTTACTGGTGAATATTGAAACACCCCAATACCACGATTTCAGCATTTTCAGTGAGTTACGCCGTAACGCTCGCCCAGAAAGCGAAGCTGCTGAGGGCAATGTAAAAGCAGTGGCCCAGCAATTCGAATCCATTTTTGTGCAGATGATGATGAAGAGTATGCGCGATACCGTTCCTGAAAGCGGATTGTTTAACGATGAGTCCATGCGCTTTTACCAGGATATGATGGACCAACAATTGTCATTGGAGCTTAGCCAGCAGGGCGGAATCGGCTTGGCAGATACAATCGCACGACAACTATCGTCTAGCGCTGGCGCCAACGAGAAATTTGACGCTAGTGCCAAAGAAAGCGCCTTGAAATTGGCCATTGGTAAACATGACTAAAGTTTGGCTCGGTCCTGCCGATAACTCTGAAGAGGTAGACACTATGCGCATTACTTACCGACAGGGGGCAGGCCGTGGCTGATATGCTAAATACCGCGCTGTCGGCGATCAACTCCTATCAACGTGCGCTGGCGACGACAAGTCACAATATTGCAAACGTCAACACGGAAGGCTTTAGCCGGCAGACCGTCAATTTCGCGACCAATCTCCCACAGGCCACCGGAGCGGGTGCTATCGGTAGCGGTGTCACTGTGGCTGACATCAGCCGGAGCTATGATCAGTTTGTTGTCGATCAAATGCGAAACTCCAGTTCATCCTTTAACCAATTTCAAAGCTATAGCGATTTAAGCTCACAGATTGACAAGCTGCTCTCAGACCCGGCTACCGGTATTTCCGGTGCATTGAACGGCTTTTTTGGTAGTCTTCAGGAACTGTCAGATTCACCGGCATCCTTGCCGGCACGGCAAATTGTACTGGCGGAAGCCAACGCCTTGGCCAGCCGCTTGGGTTCTGCCGAGGCTCAGCTTGAGCAAATTGACGAAGAAATCAATACGCGAATTCAAGTGGCTGTTGAAGATATTAATAGTCTCGGTAATCAAATTGCCGAGCTAAATACCCGTATTACTGAAATTTCAGCGCGCAGTGGAGCCGGTTCTGCCAATGATCTCCTCGACCAACGAGACCAGGCTTTGTTTGAACTCAGTAGCTACATCAATATCAGTGTTACGCGGCAGGATGGAGATGTTGTCAGTGTCTTTGCCGGTGGCGGCCAGGCATTGGTCCTCAATGAGCGAAGCTTCCAACTTGAGGCTACTCGGAATGAATACAATCCGTCTCGACTTGAAGTGAGTATCGGCGGCAGCGGTGGCAGCTTGCAGATCAGCGAGCGTATCAATGGCGGAACGCTAGGTGGAGCCTTGAGCTTTCGTAGTGAAGTGCTCGATCCAACGTTATCGCAACTCGGACAGATCACCTACGGCATAGCGTCCGCAGTGAATACACAACATCGGGCCGGCATGGATCTGAATGGCTTGCGCGGCGGGGATTTTTTCTCGGTGCCAACGCCCGCCGCACTGCCGTCTAGCAATAATACCGGCAGCTCTTCAGTGCAGGTGGGTATCGCTGCGATTGGTGAGCTCGACGCGAGCAGCTACCGATTGAGTTACAACGGTAGCAATTATGAGTTGTACAACAATGAAAACGGATCATTGCAGCCACTCGCTGGCAGCGGCACGACAGCTGACCCCTTTTTGGCGGGAGGACTCAGTCTGGTCGTGTCTGGCTCCCCGGCGGCGGGGGACAGTTTTCTGGTAGAGCCTACGGCACAAATGGCTGCACAGTTCGGTGTCAGTATTACCCGTGGCGCCGACATAGCGGCAGCTGCCGCGACGCGTAGCTTCGCCGCAACCACAAACAACGGCGACCTGACCGTCAGGGATAGTCAAGTGCAGGATCCAGAAGACCCTCAGTTGTTGGTCAGCTCCACCATCGAATTTCTAAGCCCGACTGCCTACCAGATCAATGGCAGCGGCAACTTCCCCTATAACAGTGGGGATACAATATTGATCAATGGCACTACCGTAACGCTGGAGGGAACGCCGGTTTCTGGTGACCGTGTCACGATCGAAGCGAATACTGGAGGAGTAGGGGACAATCGCAACAGTCTGGCAATGGTCAGTATCGAACAGCTCGGTATATTCAGCAACGGTACAGCCAGCGTCAGCGCACTGTCATCACAGCTCCTATCGAGTGTGGCTGTAGCTACTCGCACATCATCAGTGAACGCGAGCTCACAGCAGACACTGCTAGCCCAGAGCGTGGCGCGT
>JBFKDP010000099.1:0-12093 GCA_041619575.1 Litorivivens sp. | reverse complement strand
TCCACATATGGGTAACAACCCACTGCTTGGACGCTTTGTCGTAGTACGTTTGCGCGTATGTTGACCATTTGGCTATAGCGTACAAAGGCTCCGCAAAGTCTTTGTGGAGTACGCCTACACGCGCCGCTTTTGGCGGCTGATCATCAAGCCAAACATCAACCCACTTGCCGTCGTCTCCGCACCATTGGTGAGGTTTCTGACCGGCGAACTTCCCAGTGCGGGCAGCGATCAAACGGAATCCATCGACGGTTACCTGAACGGTTGCTACTTCTCGCTCTAGCGAGGAGTTATAGCGTTTAACCATGCAGATTTGCCGTGCGAACGGGTCCAGCCCTGTGCGATTACAGATACCGGTGAACAGCTGAAACTCATCATCGGTAGCCCCTGCACAGATTGTGCGCTTCAACAATTCCAGTTGATCACGAGTGAGCTTCTGGTCTTGTGTACGCAGTTCGCCTTTTAAGGCCACAACATTTTTGCCTTGACTCATAGCGAGCCTCCTTTTTTGCATGCAAAAAAGGGACTTCTCCCCCAGGCGGGGAAAAGTCCCCGCTTGGGGTGGCCATCGCCTTTACAGGCTGGCCGATGAGTTGCTGGTTAGGCGGCGTACTCGTCGAGCGCACCGTCATCTAGGTCATACACCGCACGTCGCCGTGTGATCTGACCACCAGTATTGTTGTGAAGATCCTCTGCCATTGCTGCCAGGGTCTTCTGTTCGGTGTGTTCTGATTCCCAACGAACAAGTACGCGACCATCTTGGTCGATGTATACAAGTCCGTCGTAGAACACCGTCTCAGCTGGGCTCACTTCGTGAGCTGGCTGAAATTTAACTTCCACTTCACTGATGTTCTCGCCCGTGTGGTTGAGGTTGCAGTAAAAATGGAAGTTGATTGGATTGGTTTCAGGTTGAGTCCCGTCAGCGAAGTCCAATCGTTGCGAGTTATAAGTGATCCAGTGGGATTTCACTTTTGCCTCGATTTCTGCCTTATACAAGTTCCAAAACATGGTAAGCCTCCTGACTGTGTGGTTAGCACAGACAAAAAGACCCCCCGATGCAGCGGGGGGTCGGATAAAGAATCCCCCGTCTGCATACGGGTCTTGCATTTTTTGTTGGTGATCCAACCGGATTGTCTTTCGCTGAAGCGATACCCCTTTTAAAAGGGAATTTCGTCATCTGGAAAGTCGAACGGATTGGAATCGCCTACAGCTGCTTGCGCAGCGCCACCACTTTGCGCAGCAGCCGGCTGGGCCTGCTGGGGAGCGCGAGTGGTTGTCTTTTGGCTGTTACTGGAAGGGTGTTCAGCGACATTACTGTCGCCCTTAATGATGACGTCGACTTCTCGGGCCATGATTTTGGCAGAGGTGCGTTCGACGCCGTCATCACCAGTGTACTGTTCGTACACCAGCTCACCCGTAACTTCCACCAGAGAGCCTTTCGGAGCGTAGTCACGCACGTACTTAGCGGTTTGGCGGAATGCGGTGATCGTGTGCCACTGAGTGACTTCACGAGGTTCACCGGTAGCCTTATCTTTCCATCGCTTGGTTGTGGCAAGACCAAAACGCGTGACGATGTCATCGTTATCTCCGCGAGCATCAAAGATCTCTGGAGTGGCCATATTGCCGCGCAAAACGATAAGGTTTTTGTGTAATGCCATGGTGGGCCTCCTTAGGCATTTCTAAGGGGCACACCTATTCCCCGTTGGGGCAAGATGTGCCCCGTTGGGGTTTCGGGCATAGAGCCCACGTTAGTCCATTTAGGACGGCACTTTATTTACGGTGGGGCGCGACCACCATCAGAGGGCTGCGAGTTCGCAGACACCAATGAATTTTCAAGCACGATGCTCACCGCAATAAGCGTTATCGCTTACTGGGGTGAACAGCCTGCGGTCATCCCAATTACGGGGTGACCTGCAGGCGGCTCAAAAGCACTGAGCACCGGAGATTGAGAATCCTCTGTCTTCGGTGATGCAGTGGCTCACTCAATAGATCAGAGAGTGATGTGTCAGTGTTCTGTTTTTACAGAGTTGATCACATCTATGGTCTCCCTGGATGTACTGCATTGAGCGAGCGTCTGACTAGATGCCAGACCGTGATCCCGGTAAATCTTGTAGCGGCGACTGCGCTCGAAGTACATGATGCGTAACGACTGGTTGTCGATAAGCTTGACCACGAGGTATGGCTGCCCCTTCCGGGATGTTTTCAGCGTCCCACCAACACGTTCATTAACGGATTCTAGCCGAGTGCGATCAATTGACATGATGCACCTCCACACGAATACCGTTATTGCGAAGTACGCGGGCAAACAGTTGTTCGTCATCCTCGCTCATGTTGAGCAAATGAACGAAATCAACGTCCGCTTTCTTCAGTGTGTCAGTGAGTGTGAGTGCCCGATCAATACAGCCAATCGGGTTTGATTCGTGCCCTGGGTGATTCAGGCACAGTTTTGCGATGGAGCGACATTGGGGCGACAGCAAGACACCCCTCACTCCCATGGGTGAGATGATACCTTTCATTGGAATTGCCTCCGGGGTTGTCCTGCGACACAACATGGAGGCACTTCTACCCGGGCGGGGAGCATTGCCCCCGTCGCGGGATATTCATCGGATGAGGTCCGATGATCTCTGGTTGATAGGCACTTTGTTTTAAGTGGGGCGCGACCACTTTGGTCTGCCAATGTGATTTCACAAATGGCAACACTGACTTGACGATAGCACAAAAAACACACAGCGCCAACGGCTCACAATGACCCGCTCGCCGGCAGCGGCGACCCGGTGTCCAAGCCAGTGCTGAAATTAGGCTAGCACAGCATTTTGGGGGTGAAAAGCCTTTGAAGAGGCCTCAAAACGCTGTTTCGGAGAGGCTGAGAGGGTAGGGCGCTGTCGTATTCTGGGTGTGCAACCACGTCAAAGGAGTCTGTCATGACTAAGAATGCGACTAAATTCGGCCAAGATCGGGAGGTTTTCAGCCGCCCAATAATGCAGATTGAGTACCCGCTTCACACCCAGCAAAGCCAATACATCGCCAGCCGCTGTGTGGAATTTGTTGATCGCTGCCTCTATTACTATGGGGGGCACTTTTTGAACCGGGGCATGAAGGAGGGTGAGCTGGAAAAAGTGCAAGAGGCGCTTTTAGCTAAATTCGATGAGTTCACGCAAGAAGCGGATTCTGAGATTGATCGGCTCAAGCAGCTCCTGCGTAGTCAAGGTATCGTTAAGTTGCCCGCGGTTTCGTACACCAAGCCAGAAAAGGTCCGAATAGGGGTGTCAAATCCCTATACCAGGAGATTCCTGAAGCTAATGACCAAGCTGGATGAGGTTTGCCGGGTCATCGATTGCGCCTGGATGACGGAAACAATTACGGCAGCGCAGCGCTCAGACGCGCTATTTGTCTACCGCAACAAGTTACGAGCCATGGCTGCCCAGCTCAGACAAGAGCGGAATGCGATAGATAAGCGGCTGTCGAAAGAGTTTCTGCAGAAAGATGAGAAGCGCCGTCGTGTAGCGGCGTCCGGGGAGTCAGTAAAGAACCGCAAGAAGGCTGACCCAGCCAAAGCAGGTAAGGCGAAAAGTGCAGCAAAAGCAAGAATGGCCAAGGATGAAGGGCGCCCCAAACAGTCCGATCCCGGTGTTGTGCGTAACGCCGACTTAAAGCCTAAGAAGGCTGCGGCTAAGAAGGAAGAGGCGCCCAAGAAAACCCCAGAACCGGCCGCGGCAACCGCTTAGCTTTATTGGTAGTTTCCCCGGTTGCCAGGGCCGGGGAACCATGTTTAGTGTAGTATGACTATGACGGAAACTTTATGGTACAATCCGGAGGTTAAAATTAAGAAACCGATTGTTAAGCGGGCGCAGGACGGCGACATGTGGATTCGTCGATCCAAACTATTTCTCATATGCTAGCAGGCCAATGTGTGTCAAATCAGGGGCTAAGTCGTGAGAGGGCGTTGCAACTATCGCTAGTCTCCGCATCCTTGTACGTGGTCGAGGCCTTATCGAAAGGCCTGGCCCGAAGCGAGGGAGCCAAGAGCAGCCCCTCTTTTGAATTCAATGACACTTTGCGCGATATAGTATCCCCAGCAATGAGCGCAGGGCGTTCGGCGGTGCATATCTGCCGTGCCGCTGCTTGTGACGAAGATTTGCTTACCGATCCAGATTCGACGGTTTTACTCGATATCCTGACTCCAGCCATCAATACACTGGCCCGGCTTGACCCTTGGGAGAAGGAGTGGGCGCTAAGGTACGAGGCACTTCGTGATACCGTCGTGTACTACATGATGGAAAATAATATTAGCTCCAGTGACTTGGATATTGAGCCGGGTTTGTTGCTGGGCTTTAAAACCGGTTAACGGTTTAATAATGACGCATCGCTAGTATATACTTTCTATATACATTATTGGGGGGGTGATGATGAGTAACCCAGTCTTGAATATTGAACTTAAGCGGCATGTGCTCAGCGCAATCTTGTACTTGGCCTTCGCAGCTGTTGGCGCTTTGGCCTACAGCGCTGGCTCCTGGCTTCAGGTAATAGTTGTGTGACCCATCAGTTAGGAGTTAGGGCGGAACGAAAGCTACAGCTAATTCTGGCGGGAGAACAAGAGATTGCTGTTGTTGGTTTAGCATCAGCAAGTGTCGTCTCTATAGCCAAGCGCGCGGGCAACACAAATCGCAGCGCCGTTAAATATTATTTTGATGACCTCGATGACCTGATCGCCTCTATTTGCCAATATCGGTTTCAGGCACTGTCTGGGTTGCGCGCCCATATGGAGCGCTGGTTCGACGAAAACATCGACTATCCCTCCCCGGAAGAAGAGGGTTATTGGATGGTGTTAGCGACGGTGGTTACGTATATGCAGGGGATGGTGAGTGAGTTACCTCAATCCTATGTTATGCGGTTCTTCCGTGCATACGTCCATACCACCGGTGATATGTTTACGGACAAAGAAGTGGAGTGGCTTCATAGTTTTCAAGACGCTGTTGCCCGAATCGTTGGTTTGTTGCGTGCGGTCTTTTCCGGTGCAAAAGGAGTAGCCGAGGCAGCTCACCGGTTAGGTGTCGCAGGGTCTTGCATTGTCGGATATATGTCTGACACTGAAGCAGCCTTGGCCCGAACAGGAAAAACGCTCTCTGATGCGGAGATGTTAGAGCGTGCCGTCGCCTTGTGCGAGTTTATGTGCGCGGGCCTTTTTAACCGGTCGTTCACGCACCTGCGCGGGAAACATGACGACATTGTCCTTCAGGCCCTTTCGGATTATGGAGAGCTTGATTTTAAAGAGGCTGCACTGAGAGCTGGCTTGTTATAGCGCACGGATCGCGCCACCTCTAAGGCACACAGGTATGAGCGATCCAAGAACGCTATTACTTTCGAAAGGCGACCTGAGTCGCCGTGAGTACACAAGAGCTTCTATCTTGGAAGCCGCAGAACGAATGTTCCTTGATATCGGTTATGAAGCTGCCTCTTTGAGAGAGTTAGCTCGCCGTTCAGGCCTTAGTGGGCCGTCTGTCATCACCCATCATTTCAAAGATATGCACTCCGTTGCGGCGGCTAGCACGGCTTACCGCGGAAGCGTAATTAACTTGTATCGCCAGCTTCTGATACAGGAGCTGGGTGGATATGAGTCCCTCGATAGTGCGGGCATCCTGGTTTCCCTTTTGCGCCCCTATGGGTGGTCATTCATTGCAGCTGGCTCATGCCAGGGAATTGCTGCTACGGGTTTGATATTGGCGCGTGTTGATAGGAAAGGGCAGGATCTTCCTTGGACGCACGCAGGCGTAGAGTCCTTTTATTCCCTATTGACTGCGTTGCTTGATATTTGCATGGCTAAAGGATCTATCACCAAAGAGCAGTTCTCTGATAGGGCGATCATCATGAGTCAGTCGTTGCTTGCAACCTACGCGAGCATGGAAAGCGGATTGGTGGCGAGAGAGGGGGGCGGGCCTGATGAAGCGGCGGAGATTTGGAATAGATTGACGCGGTCCATGGTGAACTGCGCTTGCTCGGTTTTCTCGCTGCCCCATGATAGTCGAGTGGATGAAGCTATGAATGTAGCCATGAAGATTGAGCGTGATATTGGCATACCTGATTGGCCATATATTGCCGCTCAATTGGGGGCGCTATGAAAAAAGTACGGACTTTCGACGATCCAATAGCGCTATTGAAAACTGACTTCCCGCTTAAGCAAGCAAAGCTGACCCGCTGTCAAATTGTCGAAGCAGCCGAGCGTGTATTTATTGCTGACGGAACGGTGGGTATGAATCTGTCGAGCGTTGTCGCCGAATCCAACGTTAAGAGTAGTTCGTCGATACTGTATCACTTTAAGAGCACTGAGCGCCTGATACGCGCTGCTCGTGATTATCGATGGTTGCCAATCAATATTTATCGTCAGGAACTATTCAACAGGATGCTTGCAGCTGGGTTTGATTGTCCGGGCGCAGGCTTTTATTCAATACTTGCGCCGATAAGCTGGGCAGCTCAATCTGTGGGTGAGCAGTCCGTTGTCGCCAGAGCCATTTATGTTCATCAGAGTTATGTGATATCTGGTCAGAATGCCGATCCGCCGTCACCGGGTAGAGAGGTTTATCTCCATATTGTCGAACACATACGGCAGAGACTTCTGGATATTGGGAGGTTGGATGAAGAAGAGATTGATGAGCGCACCTCGTTAATGGCTATGGGTATTCCTGCCCAACTCGCTGCTACGGAAGTCGATCTTGCGTCGGGGTGCCTGGATATCGAGAATGCTGCGGAGGTCTGGCGGGACTCTTTGCGGCGGATGTATGAGTTTTCCTCTGCTCTTTTTGAGTATACCCCAGTTCCTATCGCTGAGCTTGAGCGTGTTAATGATGATCTTCAGGCTGATTTGGGCGACTGCCCGAACTGGCGCGCGATAGCGGATTTCCTCGGCATAGTCTAATCGGGCATATAGCCTTTCCCCATCAAGCCTTGGTCTCCTCCATTATGGTCTCTGACAGGCCACACCTTCCTTGAAGAGGCCTCAAAACACCGTTTTACGCGACATCTGGGCGTATATCGGCGGCTAAACTATTCGCAATGAAGAGTGAGGCCAGTTATGAGACCACAATCTGACGATATTCTCTCTCGCGAGCCCTGGTGGGCGAGCCCACCTAAGGACGGTGAGACTGAGGCAGATGTCACCTGGGGTTTTCTCATTATCTATACGGATGGCTCCTCCGCTTGGGATTCAACTCAACCCACGGCGGTTGAGCTCGCAAATCGCAAATCATGCAGGATATTTCAATGAAGCGCTTCGTAATGAGCCTTGTTGGCGCGGCTGTAATTGCGGGAGTCGGAGGCCATGCTTGGCATAGCCATCGCACCTCCCAGCCCGATTACGCAATCGCAAGAATCGCTGAAGGTATTGAGGCAGGCGATCACAATACGGTAGCCAAGTACGTTGACGTCGAAAGCCTCACCAGTGCGTTGGCTCAAGATCTTCTCATAGTGCTAAGGACTCAGCTTGAGCAAGAGAATGGGGCTGCGAACATAGAATCCGTAGCATCCCCCTTGTACGGAGTCCCGGGCCAGATGATGGCGGATGGGATTGCGGAAGAGTTGCGATTACGGATGTACGACTGGCTTAAAACCGGTGATTGGCGTGCAGATAAAAAGGTTACGCCTTACACCGCCATGGCATTTGCTTTGCTCGATACTATGGGGGTGGAGCGACTGTCCGCAAGTGATGTTTATATGGTTGACCACGATGGTGCGCCCAGCATTGTGGTGAATCTATCCCGCCCTGACCTTGAATCTAAGTACGATGCAATACTGACAGTAAGAGACCATGGTGAGTATTGGCGGGTTGTTGAATTTAAGAATGCCCGTCAGATCTTGTTTTCAATTCAGCGCGCGGAGCAAAGGGCGCTGGATGCGCACAACAGGCTTATACAGTCTCGCCTGGAAGAGACGGTGTCTATTAGCGATCAGGACGTCCGTGTCGATTATCAAGGGAGTGATCGATATTCCCTGACAGGCAGTTACAGCCTGCGCAATATAGGCGATAAAGCCATAGCAAGTGCAGAAGTTGCGATTCTAGTAGGAAATCAAGTTGGGCAGCTTTTGCATACGGCATTTGAAAGTATTGGCTTTGCTGGAGGGCGGCTTGAGCCCGGCGCAGTAGACTACCGTATGCCAGCGGGTGTGCTTGACCCCACCGACCCTTCTCAGGGGGCAGTTATTCAGGCCGCAATGAACGAGCTGTCGGTCGTTTACCACTTAACTGAACTCACATTCAACGATGGCACTAAGTTGTCCTATGCGGAATCATATGATGAGTTACGCAGCCGTCAGCCCTAACGGGACGAGAACCTATGTATTCGAAGGGATAGAGCCGAAAAAATTTGGCTGTACGGCTTCGGATGTGATGGATACCGTAGCTCACTACCTCGGTTTGAAGACTGACGCTGATCTTGCTCGATTATTGGGCATATCCAGCGCAGCGGTATGCCAGGCTCGTAAGCGATCGAACTCAGGATTGCGCCCTGCATCTCACCTTCGAATTCTTTCAGCTATTGAGTACATGGGATGCAGCGACTTTGAGGCTGCGCTTGACGTTGAGACGCTTCTCTCGCAGCTTAATGAGCGGTCGCCAGATGTCGCCATGGAGTGGAACTTAAGCTGGAAAGACTATGCAGACTCGCGAATCATCTGGCACATTGCGAGGCTGAAGCGAATTCGCAAGATTGCAACTCTGGCTGAGTTTCTTGATGCAGACCCATCTTCTCTGTGGGAAATACGTCACGGGGGGCGCCGGCTTAGCGTATTCTCACGCGCCAGTGTTTGGTGTTATCTCAATGGCAAATCCTACCAAGACCTTCGTAAGGTAATGCGTGAACCTTTGGCCCTGACAGTCGCTGTAGAGGAGAGGGGTAAGCTCGGCGGTCGCTAATGTTCCTGTTTTCCCTGCTTCGATGTTTTCTCCTTATTATCTTTTTCGATCTGCTTTTTTAGCGACTCCAGTTCCGAAATAAGACGGTCCTTATCCTGCTCTAGGCGAGTTTTGTCTGCGATTAATGCGGCTTGACCGTCCAGAGATCGCACCAGCTCTTCGGATTTTTGAAGCAGCGCGCTTTCCGCGGCGGCTTCTTTTAGCGTGGCTCGATCTAGTTGTTGTTGGAGGCGGTTGCGCTCTTCGTCACTTTCGCGGAGGTGTAAGGAAATTTCCTTATAGTCGCGAGTGAAATTGAGCAACGATTTTTCGAGCTCCTTATTTTCGCTTCTGGAATGCTCAAGGTCGGCTTCCTGCTTAGCTATCGTTTCTGCCTGCGCCTTGATCTTCTCTCGACACTGCTCCAAAGAAGCCGCCAGTTGTGCAGACTGCCTCACCAGCTCATCCTGGTTCGCGCTCCATTCCTTTTCTTTCCGCTGCAACCTGTCTCGCTCAACTGCCAAGGTCTCAGCTAATTCGGTGTTTCTCGCTTTTTTTGCATGAACTTCGTTGCTCAGTGCGGTTATAGAGTTTTCATGGGATTCGTTGAGCGTTCGCAGCTGCTGGATCTGCTCATTTGCTTCTTGGAGTAGCGCATCCAGGTCGCTTAGGCGGCTCTCAAGGTGGCGTTTGTCCTTGATTAGAGATTGTATCTGCTGGTCGAGCTTGTGCTTTTGTTCGTCAAACTCGTCCTTTGCCGTTTCGATTTTTGCGTCAGCTTTTTCTTCCAGTGCCTCAAAGACAAAGCGCACGACGCTATCTAGGTGTGCCTCTGGGGTTTGTTCTTGCCCGTCGATACCAAACATATCCCGCCATTGGCGCATGTATTTCGAGATAGTGGTCATGGACCCGCGGCCGAGATAGTCGCGCACCTGTTGGTTGCTGGGCGGTGACTGCCTGCCGGACTTTTCAAACAGGAAGCGGGCGGCGTCGAAAACGTCGACACTGGAGACTGACTTTTGCATGGATGTACCCAGCTCAATATGTTTTGATATGTATCGTAGTGTACTGTATTGCGGTGTATTTTGCACCCCTCTTAAGCGTATGGTAATATTCATTTTCATACGTTAATGGTCTTTCTACAGGTGGCTGGCAATCCAAGCAAATTAGTCAAACTTTTCAAGTAAAACGGGCAAATACACAGCTTTCGGTGTGCAAGCGCGGCGCACATGATGTGGCAGCTCAGAAAAATTCTTGGATAGAGCGTTGGCCGGACGGCGATATAACCGCTGTATGCGCAATTGTAGGACGTTAACGAATCGAAGGATGTCGCCCCATAGGAGGCATGCGGTATGACTGCAAAACAAGCTGCTGAATTGACCGTAGACCAGCTACGGATTATCGAGAGCCTCTTAAGTAAGCCTAAGGGCTCACGTCAAGCCCTTGTTGAATACCTCGCCACGATCGGCCGGACGGCCAGCTTAAACGCCTTCGAATCCCTAACTATTGGCTCTCTCGTGCAGTTCATGAAGAGCGGCAATGCGCCAGGCCGCTCTGGGGTTGGAGTTGTCTATAACATCTATACGCTTAGTGGTCGACGTGGTGTCTCTATCATTCAAGACAGTGGCTTTTACGATGGTTGGAGCTTGTCGGACTGGCTTTTGTTTGGCGGAGTGAACCTTGGCGACTACTGCTTGGACTACGTCTTCACGGACGTGGGGCGGTTGTCGAATGATTTTGACGGTGGCGTATTTGAGGCTGCGCTGCAGTATGGTTCAGAGATCGCGGTGGCTAGGCAATGAGTGATTACGTTGCGAAAGGTGAGCTCATGCCTGTCGGTGACGCTTTTATTCCGTTGCCTGCCGTTACAGATGAGTACATCGAGCGAGAGATCCGCCTGAGGCATCTCCTCGATATCTGCCCTGCTGAGTCTTATTTGTATACGTTGAGCCAGGGTGAGTCCGAGCGCGCGATGCGCTCCGCATTGACCAATATCGCGATCCTGTGTGGGCGACAGCGGATCAGCGACCTGCACTGGTGGACAATAACGGATCAGCACATTAAGCACTTGATGCGAGTTTTAGTCCTTACGAAAGACGAGATCAAGCTTCCTCGCTATGAGAGAGCCTACAACCATTTAAAGGCTCACAGGCCCAACAAGTGGGAGTGGAAACCGTTGGGGCCAGCCAGTATGCGACGGTACCTTAGTGCTATGAAGGGGGTCGCTAGGCAGGCTTTCGAGCTTGGCCAGATGCCTCACGATGTCTACCACCGCATTATGCTGATCAAAACGCCTAAAGGGACTAGGAAGCGTAAGACGCTGCCTTTTACTACTGACGACGTGATAGCAATTATGACTGAAAGGATGCGGGCGGGTACGGCTCAGGGAGCTCGTGATGCCGCGGTTCTCGCGTTGCTTTATGGTTGCGGTCTGCGACGGAGCGAGGCGACCAACTTGACCTTGGATGGTATCGACTTCCGAGTTGGTGAGGTCAGGTGCGTTGGCAAACGCGATAAAGAGCGATGTATACCAATGGCGCCAAAAGTAGCTGATATTCTAAAGCTATGGCTGCACCACCGAGGCACTGAAGATCCTGGCGCGTTGATACTTCCTGTCGACAGGCGAGATAAAATCGTGCGCAATTATAGCGGCACGGGAGAGCTTGAGGCCGGATCGACAAACCTTATTTATCGCATTACAGATCGTGTTTTTAAAGACGCTGGGTTTGGGCATATTGCCCCACACGATTTACGGAGAACGTTTGCCACAGCGTTAATTAAACAAGGAGTCAATCTGCCTGATGTTGCGGATCTCATGGGGCATGCTGATATCTCGACCACAAACATCTACAAACTTGATGACGTTGACGCGCTACGTAAATCGATTAGTAAATTGCCTGGCCTGAATGACGCCTAGACTTGGGGCTCCTGCCGCTCACGGCCAGAAAGGGTCGCTCCCCCACTCCGTGATAATGGACATTGGCTGAGAGTCAAGAACCCGTGCGGCGTCGATCATATCGAAGTCGTACCGGTTAGCACCTAGCCATACCGAGAGCACAAAACGAGCCATGATGGATTCTCCCGGTGAAGCGATGCCCAAATAGCGGTCTACGGCTTCAGGAAGATAGACGGCCTTTTCGGGGTCCTAGGGATTTTGCCCCCAAATACTGCAAAAACCGCTGAAGTCCCCGTATTTACTGGCCTCCAAGCCACTA
>JBFKDP010000098.1:0-12093 GCA_041619575.1 Litorivivens sp. | reverse complement strand
GATGGACCGATAGAGTTTCGCAAGGGTGTGCGCCAGGAAATCAAGGAGGGGGCCGACATTATCAAAATCTTTGCCGATGGTGGACACGCGCTGCTGTACGGCAAGGGACACAACTCCATGACGCGCGATGAACTGGATGCTGTGGTGGAAGCGGCTCACGATCGCGGTAAAAAGGTCCGATCGCATGTTGATACAAAGGCAGGCGTGCTCATGTCGATTGAAGCAGGGGTTGATTTACTCGATCACGCAGATGAGATGGATGAAGAGTGTATCGATGCCATTGTCGAATCTGGCACCTATGTTTGTCCTTCCATGTATTTTCCAAAGGCGGTCATCGAGCGCCTCAAGCGTGACGGTAATGGGCAGGAAAACTCTCCCATGGCACTCACCATTCAGGAGGATATGGCGGCGATGTCCAAAGTGTTGCCCTATGCCGCCCAAAAAGGCGCCAAGTTCATGATTGGAGACGACTGGGGAACGGCCATGACACCACATGGCGACTACAACAAAGAGCTGGAGCTCTATGTTGAGGTTGGCGTACCTGCGCTGGACGTAATTCGCTGGGCAACCAAGCATGGTCCGGAGTTCATCGGTATGGGTGACGAGCTGGGAACGATTAGCGAGGGTAAGCTGGCTGACTTGCTGGTTGTAAATGGCGACCCCAGTCAAGATATCAGTCTGCTAGGAAATCGAGACAATATCCGTTTGATTATGAAGGGTGGTGAGTTCATTAAAAATGACTATGCGTGAAGAGCAAATGAATTCGGGAGGCCTTTATGGCCTGCTGGCCGAGCAAGCGAAGCACTGTGCGCACGCTCCTGCTGCAGTCGATGTGAGTTTTGGGCTGCGCAGTTCATTCCATGAGCTCAAGGAGCGCGTTGATGCGCTGGCGGTTTCCTGGCAAAAGTATGGGGTCGATTCGGGGAGCCGTGTTTTGTGGCTTGGCCAGAACAGCGCTCGGGTTTTGGAATGCCTGCTGGCGTGTGCGCGTCTGGGTGCGGTGTTTTGTCCTGTTAACTGGCGTCAGTCGGAAGCTGAGCTTGAGTTCGTTGTGAATGACGTCGACCCGGCGCTTGTGCTCTGGCAGCAAACCGAGATTGGCGACCGTCTGTCTGAATTACGTGCTAGAGATGAGGGTGGCGAACGGGCTTGGCTACAGCACGACGGTGAACCCGGCGAATACGAGGCGAGCCTGGTTGATCCGAGGAAAGCCGACATCGTTGTTCCGGCCTGCGATATCAATGAGCCGGTGCTCATGTTGTATACAGCGGCTTTTGGCGGGCAACCCAATGGCGCCTTGCTGAGCCATCGCGCAATCATGGCGCAGAGCCAAGTCTTCATTGATATTCGCAAACTGACAAACGAGACGCGCTATCTGAATGTAGGACCGCTGTTTCACGTTGCTACTCTGCTCGAAACCATGGCGACCTTTCAGGTCGGTGGCTGCAATGTGTTTATCCGCCGGGCAGAAGCGGAAACCATTTGTGAGGCGATAGAAAAAGAGCGTTGCACCAGTACCTTTGTTTTGCCACCGGTAATCGAGCAGATTGTGGAATACAGCAAGCAGCACCCCGTCAACCTCAAGACGATGTGTACCCTGGGGGGCGGAGAAGAGTGGAACAAACTCATCACTGTTGATGCTTCACCCTGGGGGAAGCGACCCTACGGATTTGGGCAGACAGAAACCTTTGGCTATGCAAGTTACTGTGTGCTCGGAGAAGGTGCTAAAGGCCCTATGGGGAGAGCGTCGCCGGCTGTAGAGATTTGTATGTTGGATGAGGCAGGTAATGAGCTACCGGTTGGTGAAGTGGGCGAAATCGCCGTTCGCGGCGCCACGGTTATGAATGGATACTGGCGGCGTCCTGAGCTTAATGCGCTGCGGCGGGTTGGTGCATGGCATCGCTGCAATGACATCGGCAGGATAGAGGACGATGGCAGCTTAAGTTTTATTGGACCGAAGCAACGTGTTATCCGTTCGGCCCAGGAAAATATTTACCCGGCCGAAGTTGAAAACTGCCTAAAGCGCCATCCCAGTGTTGCCCAGGCGGCTGTTATCGGTGTGCCGGATGAGCAGTGGGATCAGAGCGTGAAGGCCATTGTGGTTCGAGAAGGCACTGGTGTTTGCTCCGAAGCTGACATTATTGCCTTCTGCAAGGAACACATCGCCTCCTACAAGAAGCCAAAATCTGTGGAGTTTGTTGCCTCTCTGCCAATGGTGGGAGCTGCAATAGACTACGATGAACTGGATCGCAGTTTTGGTGGTGGAGGATACCCGGGGCTAGAGCGGGGGTAGCGGTCTTGCCTGTCAACTGGCGCGAAGCCCTGCAACCCGCCAGGACTGCGATAGTCTGCATGGAAATGCAGAAGGGGGTGTTGGCTCGAAGCGGCCCGCTGAGACCTTTGGCGGAGGCTGTCGAACGCCATGGTGTCATCCGCCGGGGCAGCTTCCTGCTAGATGCTGCCCGTGAGCGTGGCATTCAGGTGGTTCATTGCACTGCGGCTTTTCGCGCCGACCGTCTTGGTACTCCGGTCAACACCCCTTTAATCGCGTCGTTATTAAAAGACCCAACGCATATGCTAGAGGGTAGTGAGGCGGTTGAGGTTATCCCGCAATGGTGGGACGCGAGCGATCTGGAAAACCGTCGTTATCACGGAGTTGCACCGTTTACTGCCACTGATCTCGACAGCCAATTGCGTGCAATGTCAGTGGCGACGCTCGTTGTTATGGGGGTGTCGTTGAATCTGGGGGTGACTGGCCTGTGTGTTGAGGCGGTTAATCTGGGCTACCGCGTGGTGGTCGTCAATGATGCGGTGGCGGGTTTTCCCGAGGACTATGCCAGTGCGGTGTTGAATCATACCTTGTCGCTGATTGCCAAACCTATGACTGCCGAGCAGGTAGTCGCTCTTTGGCCGTGAGCGCCCGGCACTAGAGATTTGCAATGATTTCCTCGGAAAACCAGCCGACAGCCTCCTGATACTGCGCCATAGAATCGCAGGGGAGATTGATGTTGATCCAAGTCACGCCCAGTTGCTCGAGAGCCCGGCACTGATCTAGCGTTTCTTCTGCGTTCTGCGTGGCTTTACTGTGCATGTCGAGACCGAAGGGAATCATGCAGATATCCAGCGGTTTTTCTCGCTCAAAACGTTTTTCCAATTCCCGCAGCTCGGCGATGGCCGATTGCAAGTCCGCTAGACTACCCATCTCACGGGTTCGCACATGTGCAGCAAACTTGCCTTTAACTGGAAAAGGCAGCCAGCCATCACAGTACTGGGCGGCTCGTCGCATGGCAGCAGGGCTGTTTCCGCCCATCCAGATGGGCGGGTGGGGAGCTTGTAGTGGGCGGGGCAGGGCGGTGTTACCTTTAGCGTCGAAATGTGAGCCACTGAACACCACGGATTCTCCACGCCAGGCCAACGCCATGACTTGAAGCGCTTCCTCCATAAGTTGACCGCGCTCTTTCAGGTCTACGCCACAGGCTCGAAACTCTCCTTCCAGATAGCCGGCACCAACCCCTAGGATCAGGCGGCCATCGCACAGGGTGTCCAGGCTTGCAACTGACTTGGCGACGATCAGCGGGTTGCGGTAAGGAAGTACGAGAATATTGGTCAGTAACCGCAGTGTCGTGGTAAAGCCGGCGGCGCACGTAAGTGCCACAAAAGGATCGAGGCCGTGATGCCCGCCTGCTGCCAGCCATCGGTCGTCGGGGGCCGGGTGGTCGGTCACATAGGCGGCATGAAAGCCGGCACCTTCAACCAGACGGGCGCATTGCTCAATGCCTTGGGCTGAGCAAAAGGTGGTGCCGAGGTCTACTCTGTCAACGGGGAGCTGTACTGAAAATCGCACGAAGAGTCACTTTATGATGGTAAGTCGGGACGGGCCAGCAGGCCGCTAAAAAGCAGGCTGACCTGGTTTTTGACAATTTGTTCCGGGCTGTACCGGCTATTCGGTCGATACCAGGAGGCGGTGGAAGAAATCAGGTCCATGATGATGCGCAGCACCAGATTGATTTCCAGGTCTTTTCTGAACGAACCATTGCGTACACCTTCCTGGAGTACACCAAACCATATGCGCTCAACCTCAAGCATGACCTCACTCACATAGGCAAACTCGCCGTGCCGATTGAGAAACTTCCGTTCGTGCATGATAACGGTAAGTTCCGGTGTGTTTTCCAGCGATATCCTGAGGCCGGCTTCAATGAGGCGCGAGAGCGTATCTCCAGCATCGGATTGCTCGGCGATAACCGCTTCATACATCGGTACCAGTTTGTTCACGAAGCGCTGCAACAGGTCGTGCAGCATTTCTTCTTTTGACTTGAAATGATGGTACAGACTGCCCGACAGTATGCCTGCTGCGTCGCCGATCTCACGAATGGAGGTCGCTTCGAAGCCTTTACTAGCAAACAATTGGGCTGCAACCTGGAGGATTTCTTCGCGGCGACTGCTGGAGCCTTGGCTGCGCTTCTTTTCTGTATTTCTCAAATGTCTTTCTCCGCTGTAAAGGCCGGGTTCTGCGCTTTCGAACTAGTCTGGCAAATGCTAACCAAGTGCTCTTTGGGCAGCAAGGCATTAATGCCCGTAGCGATAGATCAATTCAACGCCATAAGTACGCGGCTCGCCCCAAAGCACTGCCCGACTTGCATGCGGGGTATTGTGTATGGCATTGATAACGTAATCAGTATCTTCCAGGTTTTTGACCCAGGCTGCGACCGAAAGCGTACCGTCAAAGGCTGGGATGTCGTATAAGCCGATGCGTGAATTGATAACATCAAAATCGTCTTGCATATCGTAGTCCCGATACTTCTTAATCCCGCCGCCATGTCGCTCGTCAGTGTAGCTGTATACCGCATTCCAGCTCAGGCGACCCAGCTCGCCATAGTAGAGCGTCCAGTCAAAACCTGCAGTGACGGCGTGCTGGGGGGCTGAGTTGAAGATAAATTCGTCTTTGACCTCCCCGTCGAGTGGGTCAACGCTGGGATCAATATGTGATTCGAGATACGCATAGTTCAGAAAAACCACCATACCTTGTGACGCGACAAAGGTAAGATCCAGCTCATAGCCGTTCAGCTGTGAGCTACCCGCGTTGGCGATGGTGGTGTCGGTCAATGATCCGGGAATAGTAAAGCTCAGTTGCTGATCGACAAAATCAGTCGTGAAAATATCGCTGTTAATGCGCAGTCTGCGATTAAACAATTCTGCTTTGACGCCAAGTTCCCAAGCAATAACCTTTTCCTTGTCAAAGCCCTTGTTGAAGCGTTCGTTGCCTGCGGGTGAGGGGTCCTCACGCAGATTGAAACCACCAGATTTGTACGCTTCCTGCCGCTTGAGATAGAGATTTGTGTGGTCGTCAATCGCGTACTCAAAAACAAAGGAAAATGAGTCGTCTGCGAAGTCTCTATCGCCAGCGCCATCGAGCGTATTGTGCATCAGCAGCACGCCAAGGTCGCCGGGGGTTACGGCGAAAATGGCCAGGTCACGGTATTGTGTTGCTTTACGGTTGTCTTCCGAGTGCCGGGCGCCAACAGTGATGCCAAGGCGTTCGTCAAACCAGTCGGGACGCCAGGTGAACTGTGCGAAAATGGCTTCTGCGGTATTGTGTATGGTGGGTATCTGGGTGGTTAGAACCTGCAGGCCGCCTACGCCCAGTAGACCCAAGCCCAAGGCGGAGAAATCGATTGCCCCGATGGGTACGGTCATCTGGTGATGTGGCGGGGCGTTGTCTTCAACAGCCTCTTCTTCGAAATAGTACAGGCCAGTGATGTATTGCAAGCGGCCATCGAGCAATGAACCGCTGAACTGCAATTCGTGGGAGAACTGTTCCTGTGTGAGTTCAGGTCTGCGGTCCGGGTACTGGGTATTGCGGACCTGCGGAACGCCCACGGGCGCGTCATAGGGAAAGCTGAATACTGCGTTGGTGTCCAAACGGTAGTCGTCGCTGGACTGGCCTGCGCCCAGATCCGCCGCAGCGGCATCAAACAGGTCTCGTTGCGCGTACAGGTAGGTGAGTTCCAGCTTTTCGCCCAGATCAAAAACGACTTTTAACTGGTGGCCTTCGATTTCAGTGTCTGATCCTACCAATGGAACCACGGTGTCTATGTTGTCCGGGCGTTTGTCGTACATGGGAAAGTCGTAGTACTGACGAGCCGCAGCATTGATGAGGTTGTTCATCGCGTCTTTCTGTGCATCGCCGGTGTCGATGTCGGTAGACGGCAAAATTGGGGTGTAGGCATAGTTGGTATTTTCGATATCGGCGTAGTCATAGCCGTAGTCGATTCGAATCCAGTCGTTCAAATCCCACCCGAAATCGATGCGATAGCCTTTGGTGTCCTTATCCCCGTAATCGCCGTATTCATTGGGCGCTCCGTTGTTTTCAATAAAGCCAAATTCCTGCTTTTGCAGGTAGGCGAGTTTGGCAGCGGCGCCTTGCCAGAGCGGAAGGTTCAGTGATGTTTTGCTGGAAAACATGCCTCGATCGTTGGAGTCGAACGCTTGCTTGAAACCGATGTTGTCAACGTCGGGCCTTTTGGTAATCAGATTCACTGCGCCGCCTGTCGAGTTGCGACCATAAAGTGTACCTTGTGGTCCTCGCAGTACCTCAATTCGCTGTAGGTCGGCAATGTCCGTGGCCAGCCCGGATGAGCGGGCGATATAGGCGCCATCCAGATAAACGCCGACCGGAGGATCCTGCGTCACCTGGGCGTCAATCGAGCCAACACCGCGAATGTAGATGCGTAGTTGTGTGCTGTTGATAGGGAAGGGCTCAATAGTCAGCGAGGGGATGTTATTGGCGAGGTCGCCGATGTGGCCTATGCCCTCTCGCTCCAATGCGTATTCGCCAAAAGCATCAAGGGCGACAGGCGTATCCTGAAGGCTTTCCTCTCGTTTTTGTGCAGTGACAAGCACCTCTTCAAGTTCCAATGATCGCTCTGCCGACAGGGTTGGCTGGATGTAGGCCATCAGCGTGAGGCTAAAGGCATAGGTGAGGCTCGGGCGAGTGCTAAATCGCATGGCTTGTCCCTTTTATTATCTTTGGATGAGCCCGTCCTGGGCATGGTTTGATCATAACCAAGCAAATGGTAGGTATCAAGTGTCTTTAGCAAGCTATGGTTTCTTGTCTATGCTATTAAATATGGTTTAACTTAGGGAATATGATTCTCTATAAAAGCCAAACAATTGATTGGTTTACAGGCTTTGAGTATGATTCAACATTCTTGACTGACGAAACGGGTAGAGCCATTGAGTGAAAGTCAGCGCTGCGAGCTGGGTGGCCAATGCCATAAGCGCTTTTCTGGCGTAGAAAAGCAATTTCTGAAGAACCTGACTGACGCTAGCCCCTTGGAAGTGGGCGCTGCTCTGGCTGTCTTTGTCGATGGCGAACTGGTTGTTGATCTTTATGGAGGGCAGCGCGATGTCCTTCACGGTGCCCCATGGCAACAGCAAACCCCCGTGTGTGTATTTTCATGCACCAAAGGTGTGGTGTCTGTTCTGGCTATGCGGCTGGTGCAACAGGGCCGGCTGGACTACGACGCCCCGGTGGCACAGTACTGGCCAGAGTATGCCTGTCACGGTAAAGAGAGCACGAGCGTTGCACAATTGTTCAGTCATCAAGCCGGATTGCCAAATCTGGAAGGTGAGCTTGCTTCGGGTGATATTTGGCACTGGGATTCAATGTGCGCTGCTCTGGCAGCCAGCACGCCAAAGTGGGAACCGGGCAAACGTCACGGTTATCACGCCCTGACCTGGGGCTACCTCGTGGGCGCGGTGTTGGAGCGCGCCGCTGGACTGCCACTGGAAACTCTCTTGCAGCAGGAACTGTGTGATGTACTGAGAGTCAATTTCAATTTTGGCTTGCCAGTCGATTGTGCAGGGGCGGTGGCGCAGTTGTGTAGCGAGAGCCAGCAGAGCGCCGATGCTCAGGCGCTGGGTCGAATGCGCAGCCTCGATGAATCGGTACTGTTAACACCGGCTGTTGCTAATTCGCAACCTTGGCGGAATAGTTTGATACCGGGTGCCAATGGCCATTGCACCGCAGTGGACCTAGCAACGATTTATCAGCACCTGTTGCCGGGTAACAACTATGTTGATCGAGAGCTTGTTGAATATGCTTCGGCTGTTCAGGTGGCTGGTCGGGACGCCGTGTTGGGTGTCGAAAGTGCCTACGGTTTAGGATTTCAGATTGCCACGCGGGAGCTCAGCCCCGGTCTGGCTAACGGTTTACATTGCTGGGGTCACAGAGGTATTTACGGAGCCACTGGCTTCGTCGATGAAACCAATGGGTTGGCAGTGGCTTATGTGATGAACTACTGTGCAGACCCGCAGGGAGATCAGCGTTCCAAGCGTTTGCTGGAATCAATTTATGCATCGCTACCCCGGGTAGCTTGACAGAAAACGGCCGAATAATCGGCAGCCTGATAAGACACTGACAATAATAGACACGTTTGAGGAGGCTACACCATGTCCCAATGTCCCTACACCAATTTGTTGGATCCAGACCTTTACCGCGCTGGACAGCATCAGCGCCGCTTGCTGGAACTGAGGCAAAAAGCTGATGCACCTATTATCAAAATTGACGATCCGATTGATGGAATTCCCTACTGGGCGGTGATCGGAAGGGACGAAGTCGACTATATCTGCAAACACCCTGAGTTATTTTCGAGTGCCAAAAAATCAGCCGTGCCTACGGAAATGTCTGAAGAAGATCTTGCCAGGCAAAGACTGATGCTGGTCAATATGGATCCACCTGAACACGGCAAATTCCGTCGAATAGCGCGTAATGCCTTTACCCCGAAGGCCGTTGAATCCTATCGCGAAACTTTTGCTCAATATGCGAAAGAAATTATCGACAGTGTTGCGGACAAAGGCGAGTGCGAATTTGTTTCTGAAGTGGCGGCAGAGCTGCCACTGATGGCCATTTTGGACCTGTGTGGCGTACCCAAGGAAGATCGTAAAAAGTTCTTCGTATGGACCAACGAGATGTTCTTCACTCAGGATGAAGACGTTGGCGGAGCAGATCCGGAGGCTGCTAAAGCCAGGGCGCAAGAGGCATCAATCAATGTGATTATGTACGCCGCCGAATTGGCGAAGCAGCACAAGGAAAAGCCTCTGAACAATATTGTGGGGGCTTTGCTAGACGGCGTGGTTGAGGGTGAAAAGCTGACGGAAGAAGAGTTTCAGATGTTTTTCATCATGCTGATTGCAGCGGGTAATGAAAGTACGCGCTCCGTCATAGCACATGGCATGCGCCTTTTGATTGAAAATCCGGAGCAGCTGCAAAAATTGGTAGACCGTCCTGAACTGATTCCGGTCGCCTGTGAAGAGATGCTGCGCTACAACCCGGCTTTTGTCGGTATGCAGCGGGCAGTTATGGAAGACTGCGAGGTATCTGGCGTAAAAATGAAGAAAGGCGACAAGATGATTCTGCATTGGCACACAATCAATCTTGATGAAAATGTGTTCCCGGACCCACTGAAGTTTGATGTATCGCGTGGCGAAAGCATGGAGCTGAATCGCGAGCACAGGGCATTCGGTATTGGTCAGCACTTTTGTCTTGGAGCCCATCTGGCCCGGCTTGAGCTACAGATAATGTTTGAAGAAATTGTGCCTCGCTTGCGCAATCCAACATTCAGCCGCCCCGTAGAATATATGCGTGATCACTTTGTCAATGGCATTAAGACCATGCACATTAGCTTCGACGCGGCTTGATATGCCGGGCAGGCCTGGATCAGTTTGACAGTACGCTTTTCCAGGCTTGCCACTGTTCATCATCGGATGGGTATTTGGGGTGGTCTCCCCTGACCGCAACAACACCGTTTAGCTCAAACTGGTCGCGAAGACTAAGCAAGTTAATGTAGGCTTGGCGTTGGTCTTCCGCGACTGACTTTTGTGAATCGATTTCCCACAACCCTGCGCTGCGCAGCTTTTCTGCTGCCTTGTTCAATGCGTTCTCATGGCCCTCTTCGGCGCACAGGTAGAGACTATTGTTTCGCGCTGCACTGTCAAAGATCACTGTACACTTTCCAAAAAGATAGCTCATATCTCTCATATTTTTACTCCTGTTTCAGGGCGCGCTGAAGTGTTATGCGCAATACTGCTGGAATACGTGGGTGACACGGCGCCTGTAAACTTCACGCTTTAACTAACCTGACGGGTACCGCGCTCATGCGGGGTATTTTCGCTACCCGGTCTGTGGTATCCGCTGTGCTGAGCAACGCGTTGACTGAAGCGCCGCCACTCTTGCCGCCAAAGCCATGACTGATTGAAAGCACCCCGCGGCGCAGCTTGTCATCGCCGGCAGCTGTGGCCCTGATCTCGCCGTGGGCAGATTGGATCGCAATGTTGTCCCCGGTGGTAATACCTTCTGCGGACAGGTCGTCCGGGTGTAAAAACGCCAGGTTTTCTGTCGGTGCCTGGGGTAAATCATGACACATGGTGTTATAGACATGCGGGTGTCGTCGGCAAGTCAGCAGGTAGTCGTAGCCCTCGTGCGACTCGTTCTGGTATTGCGCGAGTAAGGCAAATTCATCCGCGACGCCTTCGGGGACAAATTGAAATTTAGCGTCAAAGCCTTCAATGGCGGGGGTGACTTCGACTTGGGCGTATTGTGAGTAGAGTTTGCCGCCCGGTGTGGCAGCGATCTCGTTGACGGGAACCCGCGTGCTTCCGGCTGGAAATTGCAGGTTGAGCAATTCGAGATCGTTAGGTGGTTCAGCAGTATTGATTGCGACATCGTGGTAGCGCATGGGTATATCGAGTCGCTGGGCCAATGCCATCATATAGCGCTGCTCATCTTCCGCGTCGCCGGGAGGAGCTACGACCGGTTGGCTCACTTGATGAAAAGGCGCTCCCCAGAAACGGTCGTTGAAAACCGTCATGTCCGTTTTTTCCAAGCCGTAGGTTGTCGGCAGGAAGTAGTCCGCAAAGTCGGCGGTGTCAGATAGGCGCCCATCCATGCAAACGAGCAAATCCAGAGAACCGAGCGCTTGCTGAATCTGATCGCGCTGCGGGATCGAGAGTGCAGGGTTGCCACCGATAACCAGTAAGGCGCGAATCTGCCCTTTTCCGGGCGTAAGAATCTCCTCGGCCAGCGTGGACGTTGGCATTTCACCAAAGACCTGATGGCCACCGCTAACGCGCGAGCGATGGGTGTTGTCTGCAGGGTTCAGGGGTGTGGGCAAAAAGTCGGCCGGTAACACAGCTTCCATGGGGGCAATATCTGGCGTCAGCAGGCCAACACTGACCTTGTCGCCAGCGCGATTGTGGCGGCCGCACAGGGTATTCAAACTGTAGATGAGGTGCTCGCTCAGGTTTCCGTGTGGCGCCATGTCCGGACCAGTGGCGCTGTTCGCGGTGCCTCGCCCCTGACTTGCAAACAGCTCGGCGGCCTGGCGGATCAGGTCCGGCTCCAGACCCGTCAAAGCCGCCGTAGTCTTCAGGTCATAGGGCTTGACCAGCTCGGCAAGCTCCCCCAGCCCTTGGGTAAAGCGTTCGCAAAATTCGCTGTCATGCAGTTGATTTTGCACAATGTGATTAACGATACCTGATAATAGAAATGCGTCTGTACCCGGTCTAATTGCCAGGTGCAAATCAGCCTGCTGGGCGGTTTCTGTTTTTCGCGGGTCAACCACAATGAGTTTCAAACCACGTTGGCGTGCTTTCTTCACAGCACCTGGCTGCCAGCCGGGGATGGCGCCAGCGCCATTCAATCCGGACACAAAGGGGTTGTTGCCGAATAGCATCAATACGCCCGCGGTTTCAAAACTATGGCTGCCTCCAATCCATACACCGTGCCGCACCGTGCTGATGACTTTCGCTGGCTGATCTATGGTCAACGCGGTGTACAGCTGATGGGAGCCCAGTCCGGCGAGGAAGGCCTTGACTGCCGGCATGACGAGGGCTTTGAATGAAACGCCATTGCCGCCGTAGATGGCGACTGATTCAGGGCCGTGTTCGTTGATTATGGCGCGTAATTTATCGGCAATTTCGTCCAGCGCCTCAGATTTGGGTAAGGGGTGGAATCCGCTATCGTTGCGCCGGAGGCAACGAGATTCACGATGTTCGCTGGTTAGCAGCCGGTGAAAGTTTCGTCCTTTGCTGCAG
>JBFKDP010000097.1:0-12165 GCA_041619575.1 Litorivivens sp. | reverse complement strand
TCAGAGGCTTTTTTTATGGGCGTTTTCCACACTCAGGGATCATAATCGAGTACCGGCGATAACCAGCGCTCCATCTCCTTCAGAGATTTGCCCTTACGCTCAGCGATACTCTCGACCTGGTCTTTGGCAATCTTGCCCACCGCAAAGTAGCGCGACTCCGGGTGGGAATAGTAGAAACCGCTCACCGACGCCGCAGGTGTCATGGCAAAGTGCTCAGTCAGTGCGACGCCAATTTCGGCTTCAGCGTTCAAGAGCGTGAATAGCGTCGGCTTTTCAGTATGATCCGGGCAGGCCGGGTAGCCTGGAGCAGGGCGAATGCCGCGATATTTCTCTCGAATCAGGTCTTCATTGCTCAGCTCCTCATCAGTGGCATAGGCCCAGTACTCGGTCCGTACTTTGAGATGCATGTGTTCTGCAAAAGATTCCGCCAGGCGGTCGGCTAGCGCTTTCACCATGATGGCATTGTAGTCATCGTTGGCCGCCTCATACTGTTTAGCAAGTTCTTCTGCGCCAATACCTGCAGTCACCACAAAGCCACCGACATAATCTTTGACGCCGCTGCTTTTAGGTGCCACATAGTCAGCCAGGCTCATATGGGGTTTTGCGTCCGGCTTTTCGCTCTGCTGGCGCAGATGATGTAGCGTCGACAGCGGTTGGCCTGCATCGTCGAAGAGAGCGATATCATCACCGTCGCTGGCGGCAGGCCAGAATCCGATGACGGCCTCGGCGCGGAGCAGTTTTTCACTGATGATTTTGTCCAGCATCTTCTGGGCGTCATCAAACAGATTGCGCGCAGCTTCGCCAACTTTTTCATCCTTCAGTATTTTGGGATACTTGCCCGCTAGCCCCCAGGTAATAAAGAAGGGTGTCCAATCGATCGTTTTACGCAGGGTTTCCAGCGGATAGTCGTGGAAGGTGCGAGTGCCTGTAAACGCGGGAGTAGGGGGCGTGTAGTTGCCCCAATCGGTTTGAAAGCCGTTTTCCAGTACCGTGGTGTAAGGCAGGCGGCGACCACGATTTTCATTGCCGGCGCGACGTTCACGTATGCGCTCATACTCTTCGCGCTTTGACTGCACGAAGGCTATTTTCTGAGTTTCACTGATCAGTTGGGTAGCGACTCCGACACTGCGTGATGCGTCGGGGACATAAACCGTCAGATCGTTTTTGTACTTTGGCTCAATTTTGACGGCCGTATGCGCCTTGGACGTGGTTGCTCCGCCGATCATCAAGGGCACTTGGTAATCCATGCGCTGCATTTCTGCGGCGACATGGACCATTTCATCCAGTGAGGGGGTTATCAGGCCACTCAGGCCGATGATATCCACCTGTTCCTGTTTGGCGGTTTCCAGGATTTTTTCGCAGGGCACCATGACGCCTAGGTCGATAACCTCAAAGTTATTGCACTGCAGTACGACGCCAACAATATTTTTGCCGATATCATGTACATCACCCTTGACCGTGGCCATGAGTATTTTGCCGTTGGGGCGGGCGCCTTCTTCCTTCAGGGCTTCGATAAAGGGCTGTAGATAGGCAACAGCCTGCTTCATAACTCGCGCTGACTTGACCACCTGTGGCAAAAACATTTTGCCCTCACCGAACAGATCGCCGACAACGTTCATACCGTCCATCAGCGGCCCTTCAATGACTTCGATGGGCTTGTCGGCTTCCAGCCGGGCGGCTTCGGCATCTTCTTCGATATAAGTGGAAATGCCTTTCACCAGAGCGTGTTCAATGCGCTTTGAAACGGGCAATTCGCGCCAGCTCAAATCCTCTTGCTTGGTCGCCGTAGAGCCATCGCCGCGGTATTTTTCCGCAATCTCAAGCATGCGCTCGGTGCCATCGGGCCGGCGATTCATAATGATGTCTTCTACGTGTTCGCGCAGTTCTTCTGGTAAATCATCGTAGACCGCCAGCTGGGCGGCATTGACAATGCCCATATCCATACCGGCCTTGATGGCGTGGTAGAGGAACACTGAGTGAATCGCTTCACGTACCGGGTTGTTGCCACGGAAGGAAAAGGAGACGTTGGATACACCACCCGAGATCAGGGCGTGGGGCAGCTCAGCTTTGATGTATTTTACCGACTCGATAAAATCCACCGCGTAGTTGTTGTGCTCCTCAATACCCGTGGCGACCGCGAAAATGTTCGGGTCAAAGATAATGTCCTGAGGCGGGAAGCCAACTTTCTCAACAAGAATGTCATAGGATTTTTTACAGATATCCTTGCGCCGCTGAAGATTGTCTGCCTGACCATCTTCGTCAAATGCCATGACAACAACAGCAGCCCCAAAACGCAGACAGGTTTTGGCCTTCTCGATAAACTCGGCTTCACCTTCCTTGAGTGAAATGGAGTTCACCACGGGCTTGCCCTGAATACACTTGAGGCCGGCGACAATGATGTCCCACTTGGACGAATCGACCATGATGGGGACTTTGGAGATTTCCGGCTCGGACGCGACCAAGTTCAGGAATTTGACCATAGCCTCCTCGGCGTCCAGCATTCCCTCATCCATATTGACGTCAATAATCTGGGCGCCGTTTTCAACCTGCTCGCGGGCAATGGCCAGTGCCGTGTCGAAATCGCCTTCGAGAATCAGGCGCTTGAATTTTGCAGAGCCGGTAACATTACAACGCTCGCCTACGTTGACGAACAGCGAATCTTCTGTGATATGGAAGGGCTCAAGTCCGCTCAGTCGGGTGGCTATCGGCTTTTCGGTTATCGTGCGCGGTGCGACGTCAGCGACGGACTTGGCGATTTTTGTAATGTGAGCGGGTGTGGTGCCGCAACAGCCGCCCACCAGATTCAGGTAACCGCGTTCCCCAAGTTCACGCAGCTCGCGCCCCATATCGTCGGGGGTTTCATCGTATTCACCAAATTCGTTGGGAAGGCCGGCATTGAAGTGGCCACTGATATAGCAATCTGCTGCGTCAGCTAATTCTTCGAAGAATGGCCGAATTTCGGAGATGCGACGGCCACAGTTAGTGCCTACGATCAGCGGCTTGGCATGAGCAATGGCATTCCAGAAGGCTGTAGGCGTCTGGCCGGAAAGCGTTCTGCCGCTAACATCCGGAAAGGTCACTGACACCATGATCGGCAGCTCGTTGCCGCTGTCTTCGAAATACTGAAGCAGGGCGTAGACGGCGGCTTTGGCATTGAGGCTGTCAAAAATGGTTTCGATCAATAGCAGGTCGCAGCCGCTTTCGGTCAGCGCCTTGGCTGCTGCATAGTAATCCTCCACTAGCTCGTCAAAGTGAATGTTGCGCGCAGCCGGGTCGTTCACATCCGGGGAGATTGACGCCGTTTTGGGAGTCGGGCCCAGGATGCCCGCTACAAAGCGTGGTTTGTCGGGAGTTGCGGCGGTTTGCGCATCGGCGACTTCACGCGCAATTTTGGCGCCCTCTCGGTTCAGTTCCTCGGCGATAAACTGCATCTCGTAGTCGCCCTGAGCGATACGCGTCGAGTTAAAGGTGTTAGTGCCAATAATGTCCGCACCTGAGTCCAGGTAGGCCTGGTGAATATCTTTGACAGCATCCGGTCGGGTTATGGAGAGCAGGTCGTTATTGCCCTTAATGTCCAGATGATAGTCGGCGAAGCGCTCGCCTCGATAATCAGCCTCTTCAAGCTTGTAGCTTTGGATCATGCTACCCATAGCGCCGTCAATGATCAGAATTCGATTTCTGAGGGCGTCTTTAAGAGACTGTACGCGCTGTGCTTGATCGGCCATTGTGCTGCTAAATCCTTAAATACTGTGGGGGGATTACTCTGATTTGTCCGAATTACACCAATTTCGCGGTCTTTCCTTACGTCAAAATTGGGCTTCGTGGTAAACTGCGGAATTCTAACAGACTCTGCTGATGAATTCTCACCTCGCGCACTGCCGTGGTGCCCTGATAGCCTGAGTCTTGCGCTAAATGATGCAATTGATGCAAAGAGGTATTTATGTCGGAAGGTCAAGCCGCTGCCGCAAGTAGCGCCGAAGTCAAAATGACCATCACCGAATCCGGTCAGGAATACCTGACCGAGTTGCTCGCCAAGCAGGGCGATGATGTGCTGGGCGTGCGGGTGTTTATCACCCAGCCAGGCACTCCCAAGGCTGAAACCTGCATTGCCTACTGCCGTGAAGGTGATGACAAGGAGGATGATATTCGCATCGAATATCCAACACTCAACGTCTTCGTCGAAGCGCGCAGTATTCCGTTTCTGGAGGATGCGACGGTTGACTATGCCAAAGATCGCATGGGCGGTCAGTTGACGATCAAGGCACCGAATTCGCGCTTGCCGCGTGTGAATGAGAACAGCCCTTTGGAAGATCGTGTAAATTACCTGCTCTACAACGAGGTAAACCCTTCGCTGGCAGCCCACGGCGGTGAGGTCTCCCTGGTTGAAATCACAGAAGACAGATACGCGATCCTGAAGTTTGGCGGTGGTTGCCAGGGTTGCGGGATGGTTGATGTGACGCTGAAGGAGGGTGTTGAAAAATCGATGCTTGAGCAGATTCCAGAGTTGAAGGGCGTTCGGGATATGACCGACCACTCCAATACGGAGAATGCTTACTTTAAGTGAGGTCTTGGATGGGAGTGCTGTAATTTGCGTTCCCGTCCGTCCTACCCGCTGTATAGTCGGTCTAGCTAAACTGGGCTTTGAGCGCTTCCGAAAACGGCGGCCTGATAATTCCCTTCTCTGTAATAATCCCCGTTACCAATTCTGCCGGCGTTATATCAAATGCCGGGTTTTGCACGGCAATTGAGCCTATTGTCGCCTGATAGGTGCCAATCATACGTACTTCGCTAGCACTACGCTGTTCAATAGGAATGGCCGAGCCTTCAGGCGTGCCCAGATCAATGGTGGAGGAGGGGCAGGCAACGTAAAACGGAATGCCATAGTGCTTGGCCATAATGGCTAGGCCAAGAGTGCCTATCTTGTTGGCGACATCACCGTTTGCAGCAACCCGGTCTGTACCGACGATAACCAGCTGTACCTGACCAGACGCCAGCGTGTGCGCGGTCATATTGTCTGTCAGCAGGGTGACGTCTATGCCTGCACAATGGAGTTCCCAGCTTGTTAAGCGAGAGCCTTGTAACAGTGGCCGAGTTTCGTTGGCGAACACCTGAAATGTGACGCCAGCCTCGTGGGCAAGATACATCGGCGCAGTGGCAGTTCCAATCCCTCCGGTGGCCAGTGCGCCAGCATTGCAGTGCGTCATAACGCCAATGCCATCGCTAATAAGCGAAAGCCCATGCTCGCCAATGGCTTGGCACAGTTTTTGATCCTGGGTGTGGATCGCCTCAGCTTCCTGGACGAGCAAGTGGTAAAGTTCTTCGGTGTCGTCGCCCTCATACTGATCGGCTACCTGTAACAGGCGGTCCAGCGCCCACCGCAGGTTGACGGCCGTCGGGCGTGAGCTGTTAAGAAAATCTGCTTGTGGTGTGAGCTGTTCGCGAAAGCGGTCGATACCTTCCGACTGCCACTGTTTCATCACCACGCAAAAACCATAGGCTGCAGCGATACCGATCGCTGGCGCTCCACGGACTTTGAGCTGGTGAATGCTGTCGAAAATCTGCTGTGCGCAGAGCTGATTTTCGTAGTGAACGGTATGGGGTAGGCGAGTCTGGTCCAGTAACCAGAGCTCGCCATTTTCCCAGCGAATGCTGACCGGCGATTTGGCAGGGGTCGCCATTAACGGGTTGGCAGCACAGATTGCAGCTTGCTGTGCATTTCAAGAATGGCCTTCTCAGTATCTTCCCAGCCGATACAACCGTCAGTAACAGAAACACCGTATTCCAGATCATCCAGGTTGGCCGGGATTTTTTGGTTGCCTGGGTTGATATGACTTTCAACCATCAGGCCGACAATAGATTTATTACCTTCGAGAATCTGGTTGGTCACGTTTTCCATAACCAGAGGTTGCAGTTCGGGCTGCTTATTGGAGTTGGCGTGACTGCAATCAACCATGATATTGGCGGGCAGCTTGTGCTTATCGAGCTCGGCTTCTGCCAGCTTGATATGCACGGAATCATAATTTGGTCCGGAGGTACCACCGCGCAGTACCACATGGGCATAGGGATTGCCGCGGGTGTGAATGACCGCTACCTGACCTTCATTATTGATGCCGAGAAAACGGTGGGGTTTTGAGGCCGACTGCATGGCGTTGATGGCCACTTCCAGGCCGCCATCCGTACCGTTTTTGAAGCCGACAGCGGATGACAGACCACTCGCCATCTCGCGGTGGGTCTGTGACTCGGTGGTGCGGGCACCTATCGCGGACCAGGCAATACAGTCTTGCAGGTATTGCGGTGAGATCGGATCGAGTGCCTCAGTGGAAGTTGGCAGGCCCAGTTCGCTAATATTAATGAGCAGTTCACGACCGATGTGCAGGCCTTCCTGAATTTTGAAGGTGTCATTCAGGTAGGGGTCGTTAATCAGGCCTTTCCAGCCAACGGTCGTGCGAGGCTTTTCAAAATATACCCGCATGACCAGGTGAATAGTATCCTCGACTTTACTCGCCAGTGCCTTTAAACGCTCGGCATAGTCCATGGCGGCTTTTACGTCATGAATCGAGCAGGGGCCAACGACAATAAACAGCCTGTGATCCTTGCGATCAAGGATATTGCGAATTATCTGGCGAGATTCGCTGACAGTTTCCGCTGCTGCCTGAGACAATGGCAGCTCCGCCTTCAGTTGCTCAGGAGTGATCAATACTTCCTGTGCGGCGACATTTACATTTTCAAGTACTTCAGTATTCATTTAAGATTCCCGCGACAAGCCGGGTAGACTTTTCGGTTGAGTGATTCAAAACGGCGCAAAGCTGCGCATTCTAACGCAAAGAGACGCTATGGGGTATGCCATGAGGCGCCAGTCGGTCGCATTTACAGTATTTTTCCTGTCGAGTCTGCTCTGTACAGCCGCTCTGCCAGAAGATGACTCCGCCGGGGAAGCCTTGCCGGTGGTGCGGCTGACCCCGAAAATTGAACTGCAGGATCGCGACCACGATTACTATCAAGGCATTGACTGTCGATATCTGGCTGACGCAGATGCGCTCACTGAAAGCGAAAAAAACCTGCTGGCCGAGCGAAAAACGCAGTGTCTTGAGCACTATCGCGCATTTGCGCCGCGGTCTTTTCAGCGATGAAGCGCCGTGGCCCCAGACACTTTAAACCCCAAAAAACCAGCCCCAAAGTCTGGCGGGAAGCGCTGGAGATCGTAGACCTTACGGACGATGGCCGAGGCTTGGCGAGACGGCAGGGAAAAGCTGTCTTTGTACCAGGAGCTTTGCCGGACGAACGCATAGAGGCGCGCAGTGTTCGCATTGGCGGTCGCTACGATGAGGCAGAATTGATACAGCTGCTTGAGGGCTCGCCACAGCGCGTCCTGGCGCGCTGCATCCATTATGAACAATGCGGTGGCTGCCAGTTGCAGCACCTTCACACAGATGCGCAAATTGCCCATAAAGCTCAACGTTTCGCCGGAATGTGCTCGCGTTTGGGATTCTCAGCTGACCTTATCGGGCAGCCGCTTTTGGGTGCAGCGTGGCACTATCGACACCGGGTACGCCTCCACTTCGCTGTGAAGCATGGCGAAGTCGTGATGGGTTTCAAAGTCGCAAAAAGTCATCGCATAACGCCAGTGCCCGAATGTCAGGTGCTTCGGCCGAACCTCGCGGCAGCAGTACAGCGGCTCTACAAGTCACAACATGTCTTGCGCAAACTTTACGCGGGGTCGATCAGTCTTTCGGAGTTTGACGACGGTTCTGTGACAGCCCATGTTGCGCTCGACAAACGGCCAAGCCAAATGGTTCAGAGCGAGCTTCTCACTCATTTTCCTCTCCGAGTAAGTGCCCTGGTATGTGGCCAGAATCAATTGTGGGTTGATGAGATGGCTGAAGAGGGGTGCTATCCGGGGCAGCGCTGGCGTTTGCGACCGGACGATTTTAGTCAGGTTAATCCCGAGGTGAATCAGCTGATGCTGGAGCGCGTAGGCGACTGGCTGGGTACCACGCCCGAAGATCATATTCTCGATGCCTTTTCCGGCTTGGGGAACTTCTCATTGATGTTGGCCGCTGCCGGTGCGCAGGTAACAGCAGTAGAGCACGATGAGGCCATGGTTGCTCGCGCAGCGCGCAATGCAGCTGGGTGGCCGCGGCTTTGCTGTGAGCAGGACGATCTCTACAGTAATGGTTTTCGCCTGCCCCCTGGCATCACCAAAGTTTTGCTCGACCCCCCACGGGCAGGTGCAGACAAGTTTTGCCGTTTGCTGGCGCAGAGCGCGGTTCAGCGCCTGGTCTATGTCAGTTGTGATCCGGCGACGCTGGAACGCGATGCACAGATTCTACTCGAGGGAGGATTTCAGCTCCGTGAAGCCCTTTGGGCGGACATGTTTCCTCAGAGCTACCATATGGAGTCCCTCATGTTGTTTGAGAGATCCGTCCTTTAAGAAAGCCTCGGTATAAGCGATTAAGCCACCCGCGCTTGGCTTAATTGGTCACTTTTTTCCGCAGCCTATCCGGGTATGATCATTCCACACAATAATTATTCTCGGGTGTTCTGTATGCAAGTTTCCCCCTCAGTTGCGGGTAATCCCTTTTTCGCCAAGGGCAGTATACTGCTCCAAATCTGCATCGCTGCAGTGGCCGTATGCTTGCTTGCCGGCTGCAACAGCAGCTCCAGTTCGAGCGCCTTGCCGCCGGACCAGCCCACTACGCCGCCATCGAATTCACTGGGCGCTGTGCCCAGTGGTGCGCCACCTGCCGCGTTCGGGGCGGAGCCCGTGCTGGCGACAAACCCCGCCTGGATATTTGAAGAGGGCGCGCCGCGGACCTCTGGCACCGGTCGCTACGCCCATGGCGCCTATTACTGGACCGACTTCCTTTACGACGCTTCTGGGGCGAAGGGCGTCAATGTACCTGTCTACCGGATAGGAACCCCCTCTGGCGGCACATTGCACTATCCAGACGACAATATGGCTGGCAATGGCGCGGATATTTTCCGAGTTGGCATTGGACTAAAGGATGGCACGACCTACTGGCGCATTGACTGGCTTACCTTGTTGGATACCAGCGTTCCCATTGCGGCATTTGCCATTGATTATAAAAGCGGTGGCGACAGCGAGTGGCCAGGCGTCAATCGACTGAGCAGCCCAGGAATCGATGCCGTCATTTTTCTGTCTAGCCAAGGGGTAATGATTGATTTCAAGGACGGTAATGGCCCACAGCCCTTCGGCGAGATCAGTCTGGATCTGGCGTCGCGTTCCTTCGTTGGCGCTATCCCGGCAAGTCTTTTTGATCTTGACGAGCAATCCACGTGGACAATTTATTTGGCCTCGGGTATCCATGATGGCAACGGCGGTTTTCTCGATGATCATGCAGGGTTCAGAAAACTACCGACCCAGCCACCAGTGTTTAATATGGCCTTTCGGGACTATAGCGACGAAGAGCCGCTCAACAATTTCTGGTTTGATGAGTCCCAGTCTATCGCCCTTAACAGTGGCGATGTCAGTGCGTTTTCGCTTGAACTGGACTGGGCTCGCATGGGTGAAACAGAGGCAGAGCCGATGCCCAGCGGTTATAGTAATCGCTGGTATGTGTCGTCGCTAGCTGGAACAGAGCTCGGCGATGGCAGTTTTCCGGCTGGGGTTAATCGAGGAGAAAATCCCACCAACAACCCCCAGTATTTTGATCAAATTCAGCCCTATGGCATTTATGTGCCGGAAGGCTATAGTGCCGACGCAAGGCAACCCGTACAGCTGACTTGGCTACTGCACAGTCTGACTCAGAATCACAATCAGTACAGTGCGACTGTGCCAAATTTTCTTGATGCTGCCTGCGAGCGGCTGCGCCAATCCATCTGCGTGACCACGCTGGGCCGAGGAGGTGCGGGGTCTTACAAAGGCGCTGCAGAAGTCGACTTTTGGGAAGTGTGGCGCGACGTCGCCCGTTTTTATACGGTTGACACGGAGCGCACCATCAGCGCGGGCTATTCGATGGGAGCATTTGGCACTATCGATTTTCTGATCAAGTACCCTGAGGTATTTGCAGGTGGTGTTGTACTGGCAGGTTCAAATGACACCTTGCCGCTGTTGGCCAATATCAAATGGAATGGCTTCTATCAGGCGCACGGCACTTTTGACGAGCTAGTGCCGTTTCCCGAGGCGAGGGCAACCGCTGATGCGGTCAGAGACAACGGTTACCGCTATATCTTTGATCACTACGTCGCTGAAGATCACGTCATCTGGACTTTAAAAGACATTGCCTATTCCGCATTTGAAGAGGCGGCTAAATGGATGGTTGACTGGCTTGATGAAACAGGAAGCCGCAAGCTTAATCCTGGCAACTTTGTGTACCGCTGGGATCCTGGCGATATTGATGAGGCCAAAGGTATCGGGCCGCAAGGTGCTTGGTGGCTGGACAATATCAAAGCCGCCGATGAGGGGGCGACGGCCACTGTGACGCTGGATTCGCAGGGCCTAGTAGAGGCGCTCTATACAGTGACGCCGCCGGTTCAGAGCTTTCTACCACCTAATGACACGACCTTGAGTCCGGCAATACGCGAAGAACAAGCTTGGGAATTTAACGGGTTTGGAACCGTTGGAGGGCTGTTAAACGTTGAATTGGATAACGTGCAGGCTTTGCGACTCGACCTTGCGGCGGCGGGAATTGCCAGTCGCGATGATAAATTCATGCTTGTCAGCAGCTCAGTGCCGGTCGCTCTGACCTTGCGCGGTTTGGTGGATGGCACCACGGCTAGTGTCGGCATTGAAAGCGCAAGTGCTGCGGGTGGCTCGCTTACGCTAAATCTGCCTGCTGGGGAGGGTCAAGCTGTCATCTTTAACTAAACGAGGTTTGACCTTTGCGGGTGTGAATTAACCACAGTTTGCAATGATATCGTCGGCGTAGCGTTTTACGCCGTCTATTTTCTTGTCTATGTCATCGGTCTCGCCATGATAGAAGGGCCAGGGCATTGTCAGAATGTGGGTTACACCGGCGTCTTCCAAGCGTTTGTAGCCATCGGCGGTAAAGGCGTCTGAAGGCGTTGCCATAACACTAAATGGCAGGTGGTCACGGCCATAGTCTTTGCGATACTGCTTGACCTTGTTGATGCACTCGATGATTTCATCGCTGGTCTGCAGATCTGTCACCCAGCCATCGCCTAGTCGCGCCGCGCGTTTCATGGCGGCATCGCTGATTCCCCCAACCCAGATGGGAATATGGGCGGTTGGCGCAGGGTTCATTTCCAGTCGATTGAATTGATAGTACTTGCCCTGGTATTCGACCATTTCGCCGCTCCAGAGCAGGCGCATGACTTCGACCATTTCGTCGGCCCGTTTGCCCCGAGTGTGAAAGTCCTGCTGCATGAGCTGGAATTCGTCCTTGGACCAGCCCACGCCGATCGCAGGAATAATGCGGTTATCGGAAATGATCGCTGCTGTGCTGATGGCTTTCGCGACCAGAAAGGGATTGCGCATCGGCAGCACAAAAATGTTGTTGGTAAATTTTAGACGCGTGGTAATGGTGGACAGCGCACCCGCCATAACAAAGGGATCGGGCCAGTCGGTAAAGGCTTCCCAGCGGCGGCTACCGTCATCGGTGTAGGGGTAGGGGGTGTCAATGGCTTCCGGGTGCACCACGTGGTCGGAAAATGACATCGCTTCCCAGCCACATTGGTCGGCTACCGGCGCGAGCTTGGTCAGGTGTGCCACTGTGCTGAAAGATGTTGAAAGCACAAACTTCATAGAAATACCTCAAATGCCGTGTTGTTTTCTTATATGCGCTAGCAGACCGTCGGCGGCCTTTTCCAGCGATTTGATGACACCGTCGAAAGCGTCCGCCTCTTTGTAGTAAGGATCGGGTATCTGGGAGTTGCCGCCATTTTTGCAGTAGTGCATAAACAGCTGGATTTCACCCTGATAGTTCACTGGTGCCCAGGCAGTGACATTGGTCAGGTTGATCCTGTCCATCGCAATAATGTAATCAAACTCTTCGTAGTCCTCATCGCAGATCTGACGGGCAATCTGGCCGCTGATGTCATAACCGGCGCGCAATGACGCGGACAGTGAGCGTTCGTCCGGAGATTTGCCGACATTAAAAGCGGCAGTGCCACAAGAATCGACGGCTATCTGCCCATGTAAGCCCGCTTCTTCAATTCTCTTTTCGAGAATGCCTTGCGCAGCCG
>JBFKDP010000096.1:0-12256 GCA_041619575.1 Litorivivens sp. | reverse complement strand
GGTTGTTGTGACGATCGGTGGCGTGGATTACAACACCACGGTTAATACGGATAACACCACCTTTAGTGTGCTGATTCCTGCGGCGGCTGTCGGTGTTCTTGTTGACGGTTCAGCGACTGCCTCAGTCAGCGGTGCGGATGACGCCGGCAATCCATTCTTGGCAGATGCTGCTCGTCCCTTTAGCGTGACGCAAACAGAAGCCGATACTGCAACTGTTGACGAAAGCGCGCTCGCCAATGGTACCTGAGCTGGTACTACAACAGCTACTGGTAATCTGCTTGCGAACGATCTCGCGGCAGACAATACAACGACGATAGCTAATGTTAATGGCGTTGCGCCAGTGAATGGTGTCATCACGGTTGCTACAGCAATTGGTGTGTTAACGGTCTATGCAGATGACAGCACGCCAGGCTTTATAGCCGGTGACTACGAGTATGTGCTGAACGCTCCCGACAGCAGTAGTAATAATATAGAAGAAACATTTACGTACGGTTTTAGTGATGGCGCTACGCTATTAACAGAAACCCTGGCAATCACAGTGAATGATGATGCTCCTACAGCCAACGATGTGTATGCCGAAGTGCCGACTTCAAACGAGCAGGCTTTCAACCTTGTAATTACGCTGGATACGTCTGGCAGTATGGCTTGGGGTCTGGCTACCCGTACGACCCCGTCCGGCGGGGAGCCTTCGCGCCTGGACGTTGCGAAGGAAGCGATCGCCGCTCTGACGGAACAGTACTTTAATCAATCGTCACAGGTGTCGGTAACGCTTATTCAGTTTGCCGGAGACGCGACAGTGGTTGGAACGTATGCAGATCTCTCCAGCTTTACCGCTGCGTTGAATGGACTTACCGCTACGGGCAGTACTGATTATGTCGATGCGCTAGATCGTCTGGAAGTTGAGCTGGCCGCGGACATCGCAGCACAAAATTCTGTAGACGATATTCAGAATATCTCTTACTTCGTGTCTGATGGTGAGTCGCAGACTTCACCACTGGGAACTGGCTTTCGTGATTTCGTCAATGACAATAGTGTGGATTCATTTGCGGTAGGGATAGGGCCCAGCCTGAAAGAAGGCAATGTCGATCTTGATTACATTCACAATATTGATTCTTTGCAGCAAGGCGATGGTCACTCTGACGGCGCTATGTTTGTTGAGGATCTTAATCAGCTTGAGGCTGAATTACTCAACACAGTTCCGGTGGCAATTGGCGGCAATATTGTTTATGACGGCAATGTTCAGAATGTCGAGTTTGGCGCTGATGGTGGATTTATCAGTACTATCACGATAGAGGTGGGGGGTGCCTCATACGCCTTTAGCTATGATGGCAGTAATATTGTAATCGACCCTGCGCTAAGTGGAGCAGGCGTTGATGGCTCTGTCATGACGCTGGGGCCGGGTGTCGCGGGCTTCTCGCTGGGAACCTTCACGTTGGATTTTGCGACTGGTGCTTATACCTTTGTTTCTCCTCGAGGTAATATTGGTGAAGAGCTCCGGTTCGATTACAGCGTAGTGGATGGAGACGGTGATACAGCGTCTGCTAGCGCAGTTATCAAACTTGTTAATGCAGCGCCTGTAGCGAATGATGATCTCGACTCAAGCGATCGATACGATGCGGCGGAAGGCAATGTGATCAGCGCTCTGGGAACCGACGGCGGTTCAGCTATTGGCGGTAGCGTCACTCTCTTGTCAGTGCAGGGAGATGGCGTTGACAAGGCTGTGGATGACGCCAAAGTCTCTGAGTTCGATTTCCGCGGTCACACGTTCAGCTTGGACTTTGATAGTGGAAATGTTCCTGCAGGGGGCACCTCCGGAAGTCTGAGTTGGACCTACGGCGTCACCAGCGATCTGCAAGGCAATGAATTTGCGAGAGTTGTCGTTCTTGACAGCAGTGACGGCGGGCAACTGACTTTCAATGACAGTGGTTATTATAAGTTTGAGCCTGCCGGGTCTACCGAGATTTCGATTGAAACCGTTTCGCAAGCCAAGGTGGATGCATCCGATTTTGATATCAGCATCAGAGCGGGCGGCAGTAATCTCGTCTATAACTCGCAGGGCGTCGGTGTTGACGGTGGCCACGGCCAGCTATTAAGCAGCGGTGAAGCCATTGTTGTCACATTTGATGCAACGGTGCTGCCTTATGGCGTGCGCGATCTGAAGCTCACCTTCGATGATTTTCAAAAATCCAAGGGTGATAAGGTCAGAGTCAAAGTCACATACGACACGGATGGTAGCGGCGTATTGGCAACAACTACCATTGTGTTTGCTGCCACAAATAACAACGCTGAACTGCTCGACCTGTCGACGTTTGCGGGCGTGAAGTCTGTGGATATTGAGTATGTCGGCTCAGGCTATGACGCGGGGCTGTTTGAGGTGAGTTACCGACCTCAATTTGCTCCGGCGACAACTGGAGCCGAACCAGAGGTCTTGACCTACACGCTGACGGATACAGATGGGCAGTCCGATACCGCCCAGTTAAATATCTATCAGGTCGATAACCGTCTCACCGGTGGCGATGGTGATGATGTGTTGCTGGGTGGGCAGTTGAACGATGCGCTTATTGGTGCTGTGGGTAACGATACGCTGAAGGGCCTGTCCGGGAACGATACCTTAAGTGGTGGTGTTGGCGATGATAGCCTCTTTGGCGGCGACGGTAGTGATGCCTTGCTCGGTGGCATGGGAAATGATTCGCTCATAGGTGGAGGCGGGGCCGATTATCTGAATGGTCATGGCGGTGACGATACGCTTGATGGTGGGCTGGGCGCTGATACCTTGAAAGGTGGTGCTGGCAATGACCTGCTGGATGGCGGTGATGATAATGATCAGCTCTTTGGCGGTTTGGGTGACGATTCGCTGCTGGGAGGAAGCGGTGATGATCTACTCATCGGTGGCCAGGGTAGTGATTCACTGTCTGGCGGTGTTGGTAGTGACATCTTCGGCTGGCAGGATGGCGATCAAGGCACCGTCAGCAGTATGACGAGCGATACGATCGGCGATTTTACTGTGGGCGTAGGCGGCGATGTGCTGGACCTCTCGGATATGCTGCAAGGGGAGGAAAGCAGTCCCCTCACAGACTATCTCAGCTTCCAGAGTGACGGCAGTGGCGGCACCATTATCGACATTCAGGTGTCCGGTAGTAGCTCGGCAGCTCCCGAGCAGAGGATTACCCTCGAAAACGTTGATCTAACCGCCGGCGGACTGCCTGCTGTTGATATAGTCAGCAACCTCTTGGCTAGTGGCAACCTAATTGTCGACCAATAGGTTATTGCCACACTGCAGCAGCGGAGCCGCCTCACGTGTCCATTGCTGCATTTTCATCTTTAGCTGATCATTTAGCCTGATACCCTGCTCAATCAATGCGGGGTAGAGGGTAGTGTATGGAATTTGTCGTCAGTTTTGATATGCGGGCTCCTTCTTTTGGTGCCCCCATCGAAGACCTGTATGAAGCCGCGTTGGATATCAGCCAGTGGGCTGACGAGCTGGGTTGCAATGCAATTGGCCTTGGCGAACATCACGGTGTTGATGACGGCTATCTACCTTCCCCTGTCGCGATGGCTGCCGCGATTGCTGCTCGAACCAGGCACATTGTCATCCGTCCAAATGTTTTGCAGGCGCCGCTGTATGATCCGGTAAAACTCGCGGAAGACTTGGCGGTAATACAGATTGTGAGTCGCGGCCGCTTGCAGGTGGTTATTGGCGCAGGGTACCGACCCGCCGAGTTCGCCATGTTCGGTACGAGTCGCGATGAGCGTAAAGCCCGCTATATAAAAGCCATTGACGTACTGAGGCGCGCTTGGGCGGGAGAGACTTTTGACGTGGATGGGCGCCCGGTATTCGTAACGCCGCGACCGATTACGCCACCGCCATTACTCTTAGGCGGTGCTCATCCTGCAGTCGCGCGGCGGGCCGCACGCATCGCTGACGGCTTTTATCCCCCGTCGGGTGAGAGCTGGACAGAGTACAGAGCGGAACGGTTGCGCTTGGGTAAGTCGGACCCCGGTGAGCACTTTCATCGGCTCGGCCCCATTTTTACCTATATCTCAGATAACCCGGACCGAGACTGGCAGCGCATTGCCCCGCACGCGGCGCACTGTGTTCGTTCCTATGCAGAGTGGACTCAGGAGGCTTACGGAAAGGCTGCCGGTCCGTTTGCTCGCGGCGTAGATCCCGAAGACCTGCGCCGCAGTGGCGCCTATCAAGTGTTGCACCCCGAAGAAGCGATCGCCTTGATTGAGTCGCTGGGGGATACCCGGACTTTTATTTTGACTCCTCTCCTCGGTGGCCTGGATGTCGATTTTGCCTGGCAGGGCTTGCGCCTCTTTGCCGACAGCGTGTGGCCACATGTCAAACACCGGGCTGCACCGCTGCCGATTCCGGGGTGTTGAGTTAGCGGTCGATTTTTCCTCCGGGGCCAGCGCTTGAAGCCTAGGCGCGAACCTTCGGTTAAGTGCTATGTGCTAGGCCCATGATGTCGTTGGTCAGTTAAAACTCATACGCCACTCTGACCCCTATCATACGCGGCGGTACTTGGCCAAAATAAAACAGGCCGTCGGGCAGGCCAGTGCTGATTGCCATGCTGTAGCGATCGTCATCGTTTTCAATATGCTCGACGTAGGCATCGACAGTCCACTGCTGCGATTGTGAGCGCCAGATCAGTCGGAAGTCTGTTTGGGTCGCCTGCTCAATGCGATAGGGCCCAATGTTGTTGGCTGAGGTATAGAATTCATCGGCCCAGACCACTTTCAATAGCGGTTGCAGTGTTCCCGCTGCGCCGAGATCAAAGGTGTAACTGCTAACCAATGCAAGAGTGCGCGGTGGCGCATTGGGCAGCCGATTGTCGCTCAGGTCGCGTTCGCCCTCCTGTCCCATGCAGGCCGGGTCGGTGTAGCCTTGGGGAAAGGTTGGATCTGTCGTGCAGTAGTCAGTGAAGCGTGCGTCTACGTAGGCGGCCGTCAGCATCGTCGAGAATGCGGCGGTGGGTTGCCACTGGAGCTCCAGTTCGACGCCGGTCATTTCAGAGTTTGCTGCGTTTTCGGTACGGGTTTCAACGCCGACATGTACCAGCACTTGCAGATCGCTGTAGTCGTAGTGGAAAGCCGCAAGATTGACCTGAAGGCTGCGGTCGAGAAAACTGCTTTTGAGGCCGGTCTCCCAACTTTGCAATATCTCGGGGCGAACCCGATTGAGTTCGCCGCCGGCAAACTCGATTGCGCCGGCTTTATAGCCCTTTGCGCGTTTCAGGTACCACATGTGGCTGTCGTTGATGTACCACTTGGTACCCAGTTCCCAAGTGTCTTGTGTAAAGTCCTGGGCAATGTCGACAAGGCTGGTCTCACTGGTCGCTGGAACCGGTGACTCCGGTGGAATGAAGACATCAGTTTGGAGGATGCTGAACAGGGCGACATCGTCGTCGTTGGTTCGGTAGCCGCCGAAAAGCTCAACGTTTGGCAGCTCTGACCACAGTGATTGCAGGCGCAGGGTAGCATTGCCGAACAGGGCGCGGCTTTCCCCGTACTGGTCGGAAACCTTGTGATCGAGCACAGCTTTGACGGCGATGGTCGGGTCGATGGGCGCGGGAAAGGGCAGTAACAGTGTAGCTACACCCACGGGAACCGTGGCGGTGATATAGCTGCCAGAATAATCCTCGAAAAACTCTGCCCAGAAAATACCAAACATCAGGTCGAGCCCGTTCTCGCTGGTCGTCGTCAAGCGCAGCTCAGCGTTATTGGTATAGCCTACGGCGGTCTGGTCGGCTGACACGATGTCGGTCGTACTGCCATCGAGATCGGTGACACGTCGACGGTCATTCTCATGTCGACCAAGGTTTAAGTTAATGGAAACATCGCCAAACCAGCCTGCTGTTCCAACAAACCAGTCCAGATCAGCATCAAGACGTTCGTCGCGATTATCGCCCGGTACGCCTTCGTGGTAATCGCGAATGTTGGATTCGACCTTGGTTCTGTCGCGGGGTGGGCGATCCGCGCCGACGGATTCATAGAACCCGGAGTTGTAGGTGTGGTCGCTTGGGCGGCCATAGGTATATTGCTTGTCACGCTGCCAAAGCATATAGCGCAAGGTAGCGGTGATATTCTCGGTGGGTGCAAACTGCACGGTGGCGCGTGCAAGACTTTCGTCGCGGTTATGACCGTCGAGATCGCTGGGCAAGAGGATGTTGTCGAGCGTGCCGTCGCGTTCCTGATTCATATAGGCTATCCGGCTAAGCAACCGCCCGTCACTGCTCAAGGGTATATCAAGGGCTCCGCGAATACGACGGAAGTTGTAGTTGCCCAGTGTTGCGTCGGCCCAGCCACCAAAGTCTTCGCCGGGTTCGCGCCATTTGACGTTGACTGCTCCCCCGGTTGCGTTCCTGCCGAATACTGCGCCGCTGGGGCCGCGGGTGATTTCCACCGCTGCGATATCGAGAAATGGCCAGTAGGCGCCGCGGGGTAGAAAGAACCCATTTTCGTGTACGGCAACGGTGCTGGCGAAACTGGCGTCGCCGCCAATGCGGCCCACGCCGCGAATAGTAATTTCATCTTCGGTACGTTGCGCCATGCCGGGCGTCATGTCTGCGACGTCATAAAAATCTTCCAGGTTCAATGTTTCCAGTACGTCACCGCCCAGCGCGGTAACGGCGCTGCTGATATCCTGAAGTGATTCTGCGCGCTTGTTTGCAGTGACAATAACTTCCTCGATAACTCGACTGTCTTGCGCCTGTGCGACAGACTGCACGGTTGCCAGTGCGGTAAGGGCAAGTGTCAAGCCTAACGTTCTATTCATGGTCTTTTCCTGGCGCTGTTATTATTGGTATGCAGTAGTGCGCTGTAGCTACATGACGGCTACGACTCTGCCGATAGTCTTACTGGCGGCCATGTCGGCAATGCCCTGAGGTATATCTTCGAAGGAAATCGCCCTGCCGATCACGGTTTTGATGGCACCTTCACGGTAGAGCGTCATCAGCGAGGATTGAATTTCTTCGCCGAGCGAGCGCGGCGGGAAGTTCCAGCCCATGGCACCTTTGAGGCTGCCAATCATTGCATCATCCATATAGGAGAGCATGACACCCAGCAGGGAAAAGTTGCCCAGTGCCACTTTACGCGGGACCACGAAGGGTTCGTCAGCCACAGTTTTGTTCGATGCAAAACCCATCATGGCATAGCGACCATTGTAGGCGAGCGCATTCATGGATTTTTCCATAACGGCCTCGCCAACATTGTCGAACACGACATCAACGCCTTTGCCGTTTGTCACTTGCAGGGCCAGTTCACAAAAATCTGCGGTTTTGTAGTTCACGACATGGTCTGCGCCCAGCTCGCGGCAGAACTGTAGTTTTTCTTCGCTGCCAGCGCTGGCGATGACGGTTGCGCCAACATGTTTGGCCAGTTGAATTGCAGCGCTGCCGGAGCCGCCAGCGGCGGCATGTATCAGGACGGTTTCGCCGCTTTTCAACTGTGCGCGATCGTATAAGCCCAGCCATGCAAGGTGAAAGGGAAAAAACAGAGCTGCCGCATCGGGCATGGGCAAATCGTCCGGAATCTCAAATGCCGAGTGAGCGGGGCATTTGCTGTACTGCGCGTAACCGCCGTGAGCACCGTCGGTCACAGCCGCGACGCGTTTTCCGAGCCAGGATTCGGCGCCTTCACCGGTGACGACGACAGTGCCCATCGCCTCCATGCCCGGCGCGTAGGGAAATTCCGGGCGAACCATCATGTTGCCGCCGTTAATGCGCTCCAGGTCATTCAGGTTCATTGGAATGCCTTCGGCCTTAACCAGAAGTTGACCGGGCCCGGGGGCCGGTGTGTCGACCTCTTCCAGTTTTAGTACGTCCAGTGGCTTGCCGTATTGATGTACGCGCCAGGCGCGCATAGTTGTAGGAACACTCATTATTATTCTCCTGTGTGTTTATTCGGGTCGCAGGTTAAAGCGTTTGATGTAGCGAGCATAATGCTGTCGGACTTCGGCAGGGTTAATGCCGTAGTCTTCTTCTTTGTAGCGATGTTCACCGTGCTTACCTTTGGGGTTGTCGGCGATGAATGCGCGCATGGCCTGTTCGGCTTCGTCATTAATGTCTATGTCGAACGCTTCGTAGATTCGCTTTATTTCGGAGTATTGGTCGCGGGCGAAGTCGTCAAAGTACATTTCATAAACTTGCGCCTGCGGGTACTTGCCTTTGTCCAGTAAGTTCTCGCGCACATCCATGGCGTGCTGCATTGACCCTGCCAGCCGCGGAATCCAGTCGGCGGCAATGCCTTCCGGGTCTATATGGTCTGTGCTCATGGTTCGTACCAGGCGAGTCAGTGAGGCATAGGAAGTCATGGATTGCACCGGATCGCGGTGGGTGAACACGATGCGTGCATCTGGGTATTCATGCAGCAGGTGTTCCAGACTCCACAGGTGGGCGCCGGTTTTCAGTACCCAGCGATCGCCTTTGCAACGCCATTGCATATGCTGGAGTTGTTGTTTGTGGAAGGTATATACATCTTCCCAGGGCGCGTCGTTATCGATGTAGTCTTGATAGGTCGGGACGTTAAACTGATTGTGGAACAGGCCGCTGCACATGCAGTCTGCCATCATCATAACGCACTCCTGCGACAAGGTGGCGCCCATGGGGTGCATGGCTTTGAAGCCGGGAATCATGGCGTCGATATCGGGAAAGGTCGCCTCGCACTGCTCAATGCGTGGGTCGGTCAGGTAGCTCTCCCGCTCGGGAGGGGGCGAGGGAAACATCAATTCCCAAGTGAGCGGGGCGCGATTGCGAGGATCCTGAGCCAGAATGTCGTGCAGTATGGTGCTACCGGTGCGCGGCATGCCGATAATAAAGACAGGCTTGACGATTTCTTCGTTGGCAATTCCCGGGTGTTGCTTTCGGTCTTTGATATAAAGCAATCGATTGACCGCATGCTGCAGGAGTCGCTCGCTGGCAATGATGGTACCTATGTCATTTAGCTTGGCCTCTTCATTGAGAGAGTTAACCAGCAGCTCAAGCGATGCCGTAAACTGAGGCACGCCAAAGTCGTCGGCCCCTCCTGCTCGCTGAGAGGCTTCTGTAAGAATCTGGTCGGTGTTTATGGTCACGGTATCCCCTTGTTTATTGTAATTGCCGTTGTCGATAGTGCTGGCATAGGTCTGTTGCCAGCCATGACAGCAGTGTAAGTGCCTGAATGACGCTTGAGAATTCGCATACTCGTGTTTCAGCAGTGGTTGGTAAGCTATTGAGTTTGCTAAAAAATTAACTGATGATTGAAGCCCCCTGACAAAGGCGTTTAAATTTTCTTATGAGCGATCACCAGCAAAATCCGGCCGCGCCGAGAAAACTGGCGAAGCAGGAGCGTTCGCGAATGCTGATGCAATCCATTCGCGATGCCACGGTGTTACTGATTCGGGAGATTGGTCCGGACAAACTCACTGCTACGGGCATTGCCGAGCGTGCCGGGGTGAGTGTGGGCTCGTTTTATCAGTATTACCCGAATACTGAAGCCGTGCTTACCGATATCTATGAACACATCCTTGATAGGCTCAGTGGGGAGATACAAAACCGGGTTCAGACGCAGCAGGGCGGTTTCAACCGCAGTCTGGAGGAAAGTATCCATGACGGCGTGCTGCTAACGCTGGCCTTGCACCGCGAGTTGGCTGCCGTTGCTCCCAGTTTTTATATCACTTTCATCAAGCATTTTAATATTACCGATGCCCGGGGTCCCAGCAGCTCCCAGAGTTGGGATGAATGGTCGGTAGGTTGGCTGTCCAAATTGCTGCAATTGCACAGTGACGAGCTTAGGCATACGGATATTCAATTTGTTGCACGCTTTCTCACGGACATGGTTTCCGGAGGTGTACACCGTATTGCCTCCGAGAGACCGGAAGTACTGGATGATCCCAAAATAGCCGAACACCTCAGCGATCTGGTGCTGCGTTATCTTGGACGTTAACAGTGTCTACTTCGTTCTGGCTTGTGCCGGAGGCGTGCAAGAAACAAACTTCATACTTGATGTTTCCTAATGGTTTTACTGCTCTTATGACGGCACTCCTGAAGCCCGTTTATCTCCTATTATTGCTGAGTATGGTGGCATCAACATTTGCCGATGGTGACCAGATAATCTGGCAGGAGGTTACGCTGGCCGGCGACAAGCTTGGCTACCGACAAGTACAGCGAAAGCTTTTTGACGGCACTGTGCAAACCACTGAGACACTGGTTTTGACTCTGCAGCAACCGGGTGAAGATCCTCAGCGGACCGAGACCGTTATGCGTTATGTCGAGTCGCTCGAAGGGCAGCCTCTGGCGTTGGAGAAACACCTTCGCTCTGCCAGCGCAAACCATACGATGAGCGCCCGCATTGAGGGCGGCCGGCTGCACATTGCGCGGGGCACTGACGGTTCTAGGCAGCACGTCAATCAGAAGCTGCCCAAAGGCTTTTTATTGCGAGAAGGGGTACGCCAAGCCTTGCTTGCGCAGAAAGGAAACGAGCGCAGTCTCACCTACTCCAACTGGAATTTTGCGGAGTCAAAGTTTGAGCGGTATCGCTTGCGTGCGAGCGGACTGCCGGCCGAAGAAAAGTATCAGTGGCGGTTGGAGCGGGAAAGCCTGAGCGCAGCTGATGGCCGCATAACTGAGCTGTTTGCCAATGCTGCGTTTGATATCTTGGAAGAACGCAGCACATTGGGTGGCGACACGTTGGTTTTGCGCGCCTGCGACAAAGCCTGTGCGCTTTCTGATTTTTATCCTGTTACCCACGTTTACCGAAGCTTGCTGCGGGCGCCGGTCAAAATCAGTGAGGCTGCGCTGCGTGGAAAGGTGCGATATGTTCTGGGTGGCGATTTTGATATCACCCCGCCAGCAACGGGCGAGCAATTTGTGAGACCGACGAATGGGGGGTGGCAGATAGATGTCTGCGAGGCGTGTGGGCAGGAAGCTACCGCCAGTGAAGCAGAGCTGCAGCAGGCACTGCAGTCTAATTACTGGATAGCTGCCGACAACAGCGAGATGCAGGCCCGCGTCAGCAATTTATTGGGAAGAGATATTAAGCGCGCGCCGTCGTCAGATGCGGTTGCGGATATGAAAATTCTGACGCGCTTTGTCGAACAGCATATGGACAAGCAGCCGGATTATTCCGGCTACGCCACGGCGCTTGAAGCCTATACCACCGGCAAAGGCGACTGCACTGAGCATGCGCTATTGCTGGCGTCGATGGCGCGCGCTGCCGGAATTCCCGCGCGTATTGCCGTGGGGCTGGCCTACAATAATGAGCGCTTTATGGGGCGCAAGTATGTCTTTGTGCCTCATAGCTGGGTGCAAGTCTGGACGGGCGAGCGCTGGCAGAGTTTTGATAGTGGCTTGGGGGCCTTTCACGCGGGCTATATCGTGCTGGGTTTTAGCGGGGGGGAGTTATCGGATACGGTGCGGATAAATCAACAGTTGCACCGCATCCAGATTGTGTCTGCGGTGCAGGTTCTTTCTCGCGATTAGCGCAATGGAGATTATTCGTACGCGACTACCATTTCAGCCAGTGAGGCGTCGCTTGGCAGGTCGATATCGGCTACTTTAACGGCGTCATTGCTGCGAACTGCGCCGGTTACAACCACTTCTTCAATTTGCTGAATGGGCTCTTCGGCTACAGCCAGAGCGGGCAAAAATGCGGCCATCAATGTCAGGGTCAGTTTCTGCATCGTTAAATCCTCGTTGTCTATAGGGAATACTTCACCGTGTCATTGTCTGAAATAATTGTGACAGCCGTATGACAGTGAAATATTTATTTGAAGAGGCGGCATTCTGTCGAAATATTGCGGCATTGATCGACCTGATCACTGTATAAAGGACATGCCTGATGGCGGGTATTGCACAGACTTAATAAGGAGAGCGGGTGGCTGCCATTATTTCAATTAACAAGCTGAACAAGCGATACGGCTCCGGGTTTGTCGCGTTGCGCGATGTGGATCTGGAGGTTGAGCGAGGTGAAATATTCGCCTTGCTGGGGCCCAATGGGGCCGGCAAAACGACATTGATAGGCGCGGTTTGCGGCATTGTGAACCCCACATCGGGCCAGATTCTGGCAGGTGGCTATGATGTGCAGCGCGACTTTCGTGCTACGCGCTCGCTGATCGGCCTGGTACCGCAGGAATTGTTTACCGAGTCCTTTGAAAGTGTTTGGGCGACGGTAAATTTCAGCCGGGGGTTGTTTGGGAAACCCTCAAACCCTGCCTTTGTAGAGCAGATACTACGGGACCTGTCTCTGTGGGATAAGCGAAATGCCCGCTTGATGG
>JBFKDP010000095.1:0-12308 GCA_041619575.1 Litorivivens sp. | reverse complement strand
CGTCGTCAAAAACCGCACGATCTTCATCCTGTTGGACGTAGTAACCTTGCGTGAACATGTAGCCTTTCGGCTCGCTCTTGGTCTCTTGTGCGTTGATGGTCGGTGCGGCAATTGTGGACAGTGCGATAGCAGCAGACAGCGCTGTTTTGCTTAAACGCATTGGTGGATTCCCCTGTGGCGGATATATTGTGATTTGCTTATTTGGCAGATGCTACCAAAATGTCCTGCTCAATACATCTGTCGTGAGTGAGCAGGGTTAAAAAGCGGGTGACCGATAACGCGAAATAGTTACATTTTGGTGGGTGATGCGCTACTTCGGGGCAGGTGCGAATCGCAGCGAACGCATGCTGCAGTTCTCAAGTGATGTGGGAGGATAGTCTGTCATGGTCAGTGCATCATCGGGCCGACGCAGGCCCAAAACCGGGAAAAGCGGCAGCAGGTGTTCGGGAGTGGGCACCGCGAGTTCGGCACCCGGTAGCTGCTGATAGTTTAAAAGGGTTTCGACGTCATTGCTTCGGATTGCAAGCGCTACGGCTTGGTCGAACTCCTTTGCCCAGTCAAATGGCCCACCCGGGTTGCGCAGCCACTGCTTAATGTTATGGGCAATATTGCCGCTGCCAATAATCAGGACGCCCTCATCGCGCAGCCATTGTAGGGACTGACCCAGGGCAAATAAATCTCTCGCAGTGTTGCGTGAATCGAGACTGATTTGCAGCACCGGGATATTGGCTTCGGGGAAAAGATGCACAAGTACCGACCAGGTGCCGTGGTCGAGTCCCCAGTCAAGGCTGACGTCAATGTTGCCGGCAGACCTGTGGCTGATCTGCGCAGCCAGGTCAGGTGCGCCTGGACAGGGGTAGCGCATTTCTGAAAGGCTTTGCGGAAACCCGGAAAAATCGTGAAGCGTTTTGGGGTAGTCGTTACCCGTGACATAACCGCCGCGCGTTACCCAGTGTGCAGAAAAACAGACGATGGCGTGGGGCCGATGCAGGTGCTGTACGAAGCTGCGCCAATCGTCAGTGTAAGGATTGCCGGACAGGGCGTTCATCGGGTTGCCGTGGCCGATAAAAAGTACGGGCTGGGTCATGGGGCTGCTTCCGGTAATTTGGCACTGCAGTGCTTGCAGTATAGTGCATCTTGCTCATGCCCACCGCGTTCGCAGTGACTACAGCGCTTGGTGCTGCGGCTGCGTTGTGTTTCTTGAATCAGCTCGGCGCTGAATATCCCGGTCGGTATGGCGATGATGGCGTAGCTGGTAAACATGGCTATTGCAGCCACAAACTGGCCCAGCGGCGTCTGGGGGGTGATATCGCCATACCCTACTGTCGTAATGGTGACGATAGCCCAGTAAATACTTTTTGGTAGGCTGGAAAAGCCGGACGAGGGGCCTTCTATGAGGTACATCAGTGATCCAAACAGGGTCACGATAGTAATGACGCTGAAGCCAAAAATAATGATCTTGCGCTTGGCCCCCCGCAGGGTACGCAGTAAGAGATTGGCGTCAGCCAGATAGCGTAGTAGTTTGAGTACCCGAAATATTCGCAAGACCCGCAGCAGCCGTATAATCAGCAGGTGTTGAGCACCCGGGACGAACAGCGCAAGGTAGGTAGGCAGTATGGCCAACAGGTCGACAATGCCATAAAAGCTAAACACATAGGCCTTGCGGTTTGGAGAACAATAGAGACGGGCAAAAAACTCTGCCGTAAAAAGTAGCGTGAAGCCCCATTCAAGCAATACCAGGCTCTTGCCGTAGCGAATGTGGACAGGGCCAACGGTATCCAGTAATAGAATGACGACGCTAAAAAGAATGGCAACAATCAGCGCAAGATCGAAGTATTGGCCGGCGCGGGTTTCTGTGCCAAAGATGATTTCAAACAGCTTTTCTTTGAGTGTCATATCTTTAAGCGTCATAGGCTGGCTACCGTGCGAACCATGGCTTCGGTCAGGCTGGCAAGATCGTCGTTTTCCATCACGTAAGGGGGCATGGTGTAAACCAATTTGCCAAAGGGCCTTACCCAGACGCCATTATCGACGAAGCGTGACTGAACATCGCGCAAATCGACTGGTTCCTTGAGTTCAATAACACCTATGGCGCCTAGCACCCGCACGTCCGCTACTTGTGGGAGTTTGCGTGCGCCTTCCAAGCCACGCTGCAAGCCCTCTTGTAGACGATTGATATTGCTTTGCCAGTCTTGTGACAGCAGTAGCTCAATACTGGCATTGGCGATGGCGCAGGCCAGCGGATTGCCCATAAAGGTCGGGCCGTGCATAAAGGCACCGGCCTCCCCCTGGCTGATAACGGTGCTGACTTCGGCAGTGCACAAGGTGGCCGCCAGTGACAGGTAGCCCCCGGTCAGCGCCTTGCCGACACACATTATGTCCGGGCTTACGTTAGCATGTTCTGCTGCAAATAGTTTGCCGGTTCGGCCGAAGCCCGTGGCAATCTCATCGAAGATCAGCAGAATCTGATACTGATCGCAGAGCTCACGAATTTTGCGGAGGTAGCCAGGCGCATAGAAGCGCATGCCTCCTGCACCCTGAACGATGGGCTCGAGTATGAAGGCAGCAATTTCCTGGTGGTGGGCGGCCATTGTGGCCTCAATGCTTTTTAGCTCATCTTCCTTTGCTTGTTCGTCATAGCCTGCCGTCGGCGCATCCACAAAAAAGTGTTGGGGCAGCACCTTGCTGAATAAATGGTGCATGCCAGTTACCGGGTCGCAGCTTGCCATCGCACCAAAGGTGTCACCGTGATAGCCCGACCTCAGCGCCATCAGTCGGTGTTTGCCGCTTTGCTGGCGTGAAATCCAGTACTGCAAGGCCATTTTAATCGCCACTTCAACGGCTACCGAGCCTGAATCGGAGATAAACACCTTGTCTAGGCCTGGCGGGGAAAGCGCGACGAGCTTTTGGCACAGTTTTACGGCCTGAGGGTGGGTTATCCCGCCAAACATCACGTGGGCCATTTTGCTTAATTGATCGGTCGCAGCTTGGTTGAGTGCCGGGTGGTTATAGCCGTGAATGGCTGACCACCAGGACGACATGCCATCGATTAATTGGCGCCCATCGCCGAGCGACAGGCGAACGCCATCGGCAGCGATAACAGGGAAAACCGGGGGAGGGTTGTTGAAGGACGAGTAGGGGTGCCAGATATGCTCCCGGTCAAATTGTGTCCACTCGTTTTCCCATTGGGCTGACGACATACCGTACCTCTGAGTCCAAAGGTTCTAGATTCTAGCGCAGTTTGGAGCTTTACGTGGAACTACGTATTACTCGTTGTGGGCCACATTGGTACTCTACGCCCTGTGAGATTACGCCCCGTTTGTGAGGCGTAATATTTGCAGTCAGCCTTTATCTGGCTGCGTAACCCGATTGCAGAAGGCGAAGTATCATGCAGGCAATGCGAAGAGAGCGTAGGAAAGGAATGTTGTCAATTCCGAACAGCCTCGAAGCGTACCTCAACAGTTCACAAATCCTGACTTTACACGAAGTCGAGGGCTTTGGCTGGGAGTTAAAGTACGTACGCAGGCCCTTGTTCATGGAGCCTGTGCCCATCCTCTACCATCCAGATATGGAAGCGTACGCAGTGATGGACATTGACGGCTGCATCAACAGAAACGTCGACGTGGCGTTGCGGCACTAAAGCAACACCACGTATTTCGTGCTCAATAGCCCGCCAGTGTTCGAATGAGCCAGGCAGTGCATACGTTGGGCAAAAGTTTGCGCAAGAGGCGCATGGTGCCGTACTTCACCCCGACCACGTGATGCAGTTTTTTGCTGTTGAGCGATTTCATGACAACCTGGGCGATATCCTCTGCCTGCAGGTTCACACCCATACTGTCGATAATTTTACTGTCATTGCCCTGCAACAACGGCGTTTTCACAAATGATGGTTCTACGGCTGTGACATGAATACCATGCTGCTTCCATTCGATATTGAGTGCTTCGGTCATTCCCTTCACCCAGAACTTGGTGGCGGAATAGTTTGCCAAGCTTGGGATACCATAGACGGATGAGGCCGATGACATGGTCACTGCCCAAGATTGCGGGCGCTGCTTCAGGTAGGGGAAGGCAAAGTAAAAGCCATCCAGAACGCCTTTAACATTAATGTCTATAGCGAGGTGGTGCCGCTCCAGCGGAATACTTTCAAAGGGCGCAATGTCCATGATGCCCGCGCAGTTGAAAATGGCATCAAGGTGGCCTGCAGCGGCAACGTAATTATCGATTGCAACTTTGAGCTCGGAGGATTGAGTAACATCACAGATTTCAATATGACAGTAATCTGCGCCTAGCTTGGTTTGCAGATCTTGCAGCGCCTCCCGGTTAATATCGAGCAAACCGATATGCCAGCCGTGTTGTACCAGTAGTTCAGAGGTCGCGCGGCCAATGCCAGATGCGGCGCCGGTAATAATAATGGTTTTCATCGAGTTACTTCCTGTTTTTTAAGCTACTTCTAGTGATTCGTCAGGTTTGTGGGCTGTCCCTACGGGGAGCGTCTCTCCGGGCCGGTGCCATTCCGGCGGTCGCCACAGATGCTGCAGCCGCAGCGATAATGGGCCTGGCCGTAAAAGGTCGGCGAACATATCTCGCCATTCGTGAAAGTTCAGGGTCAAGATGTTGCGACTGCGCACCTGGCGGGGAATTCCATACTCAACGGGCTCGCGATCCTGTTCTGCCTGAAAGGTGCCAAACAGGCGATCCCAGATAATCAGAATACCGCCGTAATTCTTGTCGATATAAATCGGGTTGCGACCGTGATGCGCGCGGTGATGGCTGGGTGTGTTGAATAGCCATTCCACGAGTGGCGACAGCTTTCCGACCGCTTCGGTATGCACAAAATACTGGTAGGCCAGATTGATGGAATAGGCCACCATTACAGCCGCCGGCGGAAAGCCAAACAAAATGAGCGGCAACCAGAAAACCTGACTGAAGTTCAGTGAATAGGTCATACTTTGGCGCATGGCCGTGCTGAGGTTCATTTGTTCACTGGAGTGGTGTACGACATGGGCACACCAGAACCAGCGAATACGGTGAGAGCAGCGGTGGAACCAGTAATAGAAGAATTCCTGCGCAAACAGCAGTAGGGCCCAGGTTCCAAGAGTCATTTCTATGGTAGTGAGGCGAAACTGGTAGGCCAAGGTCAGCAGGGCCCCCAGAAAGACAATGTGGTAGAGCATTTCGACAGCCTGGTAGCTGGCTCCCAACGAGAGATTGGTGAGTATCTCCTGGCCCTGGAACATATGTGTCTGACCGCGCTGGCGTTGTCTGAGGTACTCCAGCCCCAAAGTAAACAGGAACAGCGGGGTCAGTGTTACCAGCAGAATTTGCTTTGGCTCGGGCTCATGGCCTATCAGGCCGATGTAGAGGCCTATCCATGCGGTCAGTGTCTCTAGAATAGTATCAGTCATCAAAGCACGAGCTCAGCTTGAGTAGTAGCATCATCATGCAGAAAAAACACGCTGAATAATTGACCTGCGAGACCATATTTTTGATAATTCGCGCCATGACGCGCGAAGCCTACGTCTCAAGCGCCTATGTTGGCCTGCTCTACGAGTTCTTGCAGGCCCGAGGCTACGACCCGGAGATCCTGCTGGATCATCCGTGGCCGGATAACGCCAGCGAGCCGCTGGGCCGCTTTCCCATGTCGCTCTGGCAGCGGCTGCTCGATCGCGCAGAGCAGGAGCTGGCCATCCCGGCTCTGGGTATCGAGATTGGGCGTTTAATTACGCCTGCCCACATCGGTATTCTAGGTTATGCATTGCTGGCCTGCGCCAATTTGGCTGAGGCCCTGGTCCGCTTTGAGCGCTATGTCAGACTTGTATATGACCACGGGCCTATGGGCACCCATTTCGATGGTAAATCCATCGCGTTGGAATGGGGGCCTGACTGTCTGCATCCAGGGCAGTTGGCCGACGAAGTTGCACTGGCAGCGCTTGTACAGTTTGCGCGCAATGTGACTAACCGTGAACTGCAACCTGACTACGTCTGTTTTCTCAACCGCGGTCCAGACGATGTGGCGCCCTATGAACAATACTTTGGCTGTGAAGTCGCGTTTGATCAGGTTTCCACAATTGTTCGATTTCCGGTCGAGCAGTTGGACTTACCGCTGCGACAGCCAGATCCGGTGCTGCTAAGCATACTGGAAGCTCAAGCTGACAAGTTGCTGGCCGAACTCCCGGCAGGCGATGGTTTTGATCAGGAGGTTCGGCGCGCGATTTCTCGGCTCTGTCGCACGGGAGAGCCAACCCTGGCCTCGGTTGCACGGGCGATGAACCTTTCGGGCCGAAGTTTGCAGAGAAAACTGCAAGTCCGGGGCTCTAGTTTTCAAGGCCTACTCGACCAGACTCGCCTGATGCTTGCCCGGGATTACCTGCGTGATGGCCGGCTGCAGCTGGCCGAGGTTGCACAAATGCTGGGCTACTCAGAGCAAAGCGCGTTTAATCATGCCTTTAAACGTTGGACCGGGAGTTCTCCCCGGCAATACCGCCACAACAAATAGCTCATCGAATACGTTTTTCTTTATGGTCAGTAGGCTATAGTTTGCTTGAGCACTCAGCTTGGAGCGGTCTATGAAAGGGGTGGTACTGACCTTTAATGACGACACCAGTCAGGGCATTATTTCTGCTGACGATGGGCAGCGCTACGCATTCAAGGGCGTCGACTGGCGTTCTGAGCGCTACCCCGGTTGTGGTATGCATGTAGATTTTGAAGCGGCCACTGAAAAAACCGCCAGCAATATCTATATTGACCCCTGCAAGGCCAAGAGTGCGGACAAAAATCGCATGGCAGCGGCCATGCTGGCTTTCTTCTTTGGTTGGCTGGGCTTTCACAAGTTTTATCTCGGCAATAACAAACCGGCTACCATTATGCTCTGTGTCTCGCTGGGGGGGCTGATCTTGCTGGCAATCCCTTCGCTGATCATGATGGTGATCGGCTTTGTAGAATTTATTATCTACGTCACTCAATCCGACGAAGACTTTGAACAACAGTATGTGGTGGGACGTAAGGACTGGTTTTGATGGCAGCGGATAAAAGTATTGATAAAACACGCACTGAATCTGACAGCTTGGGTGAGGTTCGGGTGCCGGTCGATGCGCTCTATGGGGCGCAAACCCAGCGCGCGGTGGAAAATTTCCCTGTCAGTGGGCAAACCATGCCCTGGGACTTCCTGTGGGCGGTGATTCAGATCAAGCGCTGCGCTGCGCGGGTCAATGGTGAGCAGGGCGCATTGGCTGAGGATATTGCCCGTAGTATTGTCAGTGCCTGCGAACATTTGCTCGAGGCGGCACCGCTCGATCAGTTTCCGGTGGATATCTACCAGACCGGCTCAGGCACCAGCACTAACATGAATGTCAACGAGGTGGTTGCCAGCCTGGCCGCATCATCATTAGGCGTTCCCGTCTCCGCCAACGACCACGTGAATTGCAGTCAAAGCAGTAACGATGTGATTCCGACAGCCATTCACGTCTCAGCAGTGCGGCGACTTGAGCACGGCCTCAGGCCGGCTCTTAGCCACCTAATAGCGACCATCGAAGCGCGCGCAGCGGATTGCCAGCGATTTGTCAAAACCGGTCGCACACACCTGATGGATGCGATGCCAATTACATTGGGACAGGAGCTGTCGGCTTGGGCTGACCAGTTATCCAAGAGCAATGAGCGGCTCGCCGGCCTCCTGCCACAGCTTCTGCAGATTGCTCAAGGTGGGACGGCAGTAGGGACGGGTGTAAACGCTGCGCCTGAATTTTCCCCTGCTATTGCCCGTGAACTGTCCGCAGCTACAGGATTTCATTTTGTCGCGCCGCTGCGCCAGTTTGACCTGATCGCATCTCAGGATACGGCGGTGGCGCTATCGGGTGAGCTCAAAGGTCTGGCGGTGGCATTGACCAAAATTGCCAATGATCTTCGTTGGATGAACAGTGGGCCACTGGCTGGTTTTGGTGAAATCCGCTTGCCTGCGCTGCAACCCGGCAGCAGTATCATGCCGGGAAAGGTGAACCCGGTTGTGCCGGAATCCGTCGCGATGGTTGCAGCAACGGTAATCGGCAATGACACGAGCATAACCCTGGCCGGGCAGTCCGGGAATTTTCAGCTGAATGTCATGCTGCCACTGGTTGCGAGCAAACTCTTGGACTCGCTAAACCTGCTGGAAAATGCCTGCCGGTTGCTGGCAGATAAAGCTATTGCCGGTTTTGAAGTTCAGGAAGACGCGCTCAGTGCGTCAGTGGCACGCAATCCGGTGCTGGTTACCGCACTCAATCCGGTTATTGGTTATCGGGCTGCAGCGGATATCGCGAAATGCGCCTATGCGGAAAACCGGTCGATCATTGATGTAGCGCAGGAGATGACTGAACTATCCCGGCAGGAGCTTGAGCGATTACTGGATCCGCGCGCGCTGACCAGCAATCGCTGAGTCATGCAGAAACCTGACAGAAACTTAATTCAGCATTGGCACCAATGCCGGCAATACATTCTGTACTATCAGTGGCTGAGCTCTGCTGTTCGGGTGTATGCGATCGGCCTGCATCAGGGCTGGGTCGAGCGCAATGCCTTCCAGCAGAAAGGGGAGCAGCGGCACGGATAGACTGTTAGCGACTTTGTGGTAGGTCTGATGAAATGCTTCGGTGTATTGCTCTCCATAGTTTGGGGGAATGTGCATACCCAATAGCAGTACTTCTGCGCCAGCATTACGAGACTGCTCAATCATGGCTTTGAGGTTTTTTTCCAGCAAGGCTACAGGTTGACCGCGCAATCCGTCGTTGCCGCCAATCTCGATGATGACGATATCCGGCTGGTAGTGCTTGAGCAGGGCAGGCAGGCGTGCTTTAGCGCCACTACTGGTATCGCCGCTGATACTGGCGTTCACGATGCGCTGGGGCGCAATTTGCTGTTCTAGCAGCGTCACCCAGTTGGCTTGCTCCGGAACGCCGTAGCCTGCGCCGATGCTGTCGCCCACCAATAGAATCAGTGCGGTCGCCTTGGAGCTCAATAGCAGTGATACTATCGCCAAAACCAAAAACCGTCGCATGCGTATAAGCGTGTGTTGAATTATCAGGGAACAAGTATTTTTCATGATTCGCGCTAAGCAGGTAAGTAAACGTGTCAGAGTTGCTGACACCGAGCTGTGCATATTGAAAGGCAGCGACCTCGAAATCAAGTCGGGAGAAACCGTTGCCATAATCGGGCCCTCCGGCTCGGGAAAATCGACCTTGCTGGGCTTGCTGGCCGGACTGGACGATGTCAGCGACGGGGATATCTGGTTGTGCGGTGAGCACCTGAATAGCCTGAATGAAGATCAGCGTGCTGAATTGCGAGCCCGTCAGGTGGGCTTTGTGTTCCAGTCATTTCAGCTATTGCCGGGATTGACGGCATTGGAAAACGTCATGATGCCACTGGAACTGCGCGGAGATTCCAGAGCAAACGATGCAGCCCGGGAATTTCTTGAGCGGGTAGGCCTGTCCCACCGGCTAGGCCACTATCCGCGCCAGCTATCGGGAGGGGAGCAGCAACGCGTGGCACTCGCGCGTGCCTTCGCCGCCAAGCCCGCCATTCTTTTCGCCGATGAGCCGACAGGAAACCTGGATGCAGCCACTGGTACCAGCATCAATGACCTGCTCTTTTCCATGAATCAGGAAAGCGGCACTACGCTGGTTTTGGTCACTCACGAGCCGAATCTGGCGCAGCGCTGTGAGCGTCGTATCACATTGGCGGCGGGCGAAATCGTTTCCGATAGTCGCATGAACGGGGTCGCGGTTTAATGCAGCATTTACGCTGGCTGATGCGCGAATGGCGTGGTGGAGAGTTGGCCTTACTGTTGGTTTCACTGGTGCTGGCAGTAACCATTGTCAGTGGCATTGCAGGCTTTGCGGATCGCTTGCAGCGGGGTATTGTCGGTGAGAGCAACAAGTTTCTCGCTGCTGACCTGGTTTTGAAAAGCCCTCGACCTGTCCCCGAGGCTTGGCTCGCCCAGTCCACTGAGTTGGGCTTGGAAACCGCCCAAATCATGGAGTTTCGCTCCATGATTTCTGCGGGTGAAATTATGCAGCTGGCCTCGGTAAAGGCGGTTTCATCAAGCTATCCGCTAAAGGGACTGTTGCGTATTAGTGATAGGCCTTTTGCACCCAGTTACGAGACCTCCCTGAAGCCGGCAGCGGGAGAGGTGTGGCTTGATGCGCGACTGTTCCCTTTATTAAAGTTAGCCATCGGCGAGGTCGTGCGCATTGGTGAGCGTGAGTTACTTGCCAGCAAAGCGTTGGTAGCTGAGCCCGATCGCGGCAGTACCTTTGCCGGTATGGGGCCGCGGGTGATGATCAACATCGCCGATGTTGCAGCAACGGGTGTTGTTCGAGAAGGTAGTTTGGTGGATTACCGCTATCTGTTTGCCGGTGAGGAGGCCGTTCTTACCCAGTACCAGAGTGCGTTGGCGGATTCTCTGGAGGCGAGTCACCAGTGGCAACGCCTCAAAGATAGCCAGCCGCAAATCTCCCAGACCCTACAAAGAGCTGAACGTTTCCTCTTGTTGGCGGGCAGTTTTGGTGTGGCTCTGGCCGGCGTAGCGGTGGCCCTGGCTTCGCGCCGATACAGCCAACGGCATCTCGACTCTGTTGCCGTGATGAAGGCCTTTGGTGCGACCAGCGTCAAGATTCAGCGGCTCTACGTCGGTAACATTCTGCTGCTTGCGCTGGGGGCGGCAATTGCGGGTTGGGCTCTGGGTCTGATTGTGCAGAGTGTTTTGTTCACGCTGATTCAGGATCTAGTGGGCTTTAGAGCGCCGGGGGCCGGTTGGCCGCCGATTATTGCCGGTTCGGTGACAGCCCTGATATGCGTGCTGGCCTTTGCTTTGCCGCCGGTATTGCGCCTGCGTGATGTCGCGCCCTTGCGGGTGCTGCGCAGGGATATAGGCAACGAGGGGCTAAGTACCGTCGTCAGCGCGACTTGCGGCATAGTGGGTTTAAGTGTGCTAATGCTGTGGTACACCCAGTCGATTGACTTGGTTGCCGCAGTACTAATCGGTGTCAGTGTGGTCTTGGGTCTCGCAGGGCTCTTGGTACTTCGTTTGTTTGCAGGCATTCGTAGCGTGGCTTCCCGAGTAGGAGGTGTGACTCGTCTTGCCCTTTCGGCGATGTATCGCCGTCGCCACGCGAATGCATTTCAGGCAGTGAGCCTGGCTTTGGCCATGATGGTATTGCTTTGTTTACTGGCGATGCGCTCCAGCCTGCTCAATGACTGGCAGGTTCAGTTGCCGGAAGATACGCCGAACCATTTTCTGATCAATATTGCTCCGGATGAAGTCGATGACGTGAAACGCTGGTTTGACAAGCGCAACATAGAATTTGCGGGGCTTTACCCGATGGTGCGCGGTCGGCTGGTCAAGATAGATGGCTTGGAGCTGGCGCAAATTCCTGATGTCGATGAAAATCGCGGCAGCGTCAACCGGGAAATTAACTTGAGCTGGAGTGAATCCCTGCCATCAGACAACACGCTGGTTGAAGGTGAGTGGTGGACGGAGGGTGAGGCGCGCGCGCTGGTTTCCATTGAGCAGGAATTTGCCGAGCGCTTGAAAATAAGGGTCGGCAGTAAACTGGATTTTCTAATTGGCGGATTACCGCTAAACGCTGAAGTGAGCAGTATTCGGTCGCTGCGTTGGGACAGTATGCGACCGAATTTTTTTCTGCTGTTCGCCCCCGGGATCCTCGATGACTATCCCTCTTCCTCGATCACCAGTTTTTACCTGGAGCCCGAGCAAAAGGTGCAGCTCAATACCTTGCTGACGCAGTTTCCGACGATTACGCTGATCGAGATGGATGCGGTGATTGCTCAGGCGCGAAGCGTCATTGCCCAAGTGTCGGCTGCTCTGGAACTGGTCTTGCTGCTGATACTGATCGCGGCGCTGTTGGTGGGCGCTGCAAATATTCAGTCCAGCCTAGACAGTCGCCTGCATGAGAATGCTATTTTGCGAACGCTAGGCGCGTCCCGAAAAATTATCAGTCGTGGTTTGCTTGCAGAATTTGCTTTGATCGGCGCGGTGTCGGGAGTGTTGGCCAGCGCCGGGGCGGAAATCTCGCTCTACTTGCTGCAGACCCAGGTGCTCGATATGGACGCATCTTGGCACCCACTATTTTGGTTGCTGGCACCACTTATTGGTGCGCTGTTGGTTGCCTTGTCGGGCTGGTGGTTTTGTCGAGCGGTAGTGACGACACCACCGCTGTATGTGCTTAGGCAACTTTGACGGGCTTATTTGCCTGGCGGGTGTGATTTCAGGCCTTCAACCATGATGCGCAGCGACTTTTCAGATTGGCTTTCTAGGTCGTGGT
>JBFKDP010000094.1:0-12417 GCA_041619575.1 Litorivivens sp. | reverse complement strand
TCGCGTCTCTATGTTTGAGTAAGAATCAGGTGCCGCAGAATGTCTGATAGCCCTGCGAGCTTTCTGCACCGAAAAGATAATCGTCCATGTCCGGACGATAATCAAAAGGCTTCGCCAGTAACTCCGCCAGACGATGAAACTCGGAAAAGTCCTCGCGATTCACCGCTGCCTCAATAGCCGCTTCTACCCGGTGGTTACGGGGAACGACTACCGGGTTTGCTGCGCGCATGAGGGCCAGACTTTCGGCATCGCTGATATCGTTCTGCTGTCGGCGTTGGTGCCAGCGTTGCAGCCAGTCGTTGAAAGCCTCAGGCAACTCGCCAATGGGGAGATTTCGAGCCTGGCCCTGTGAGGCTGCAAGTTCTGTCAAGCGCAAGAAGCAGATCGTGAAATCCTGTTGTTCTGTGCGCATTAATTCCAGTAGGTCTTTGGTTAATTGATCATCGTCTTCGCGGTGCCGGGAAAGCCCCAGCTTGTGAGCGAGGCCCTGTTGGTAGGCCTTCAGAAAACATTGAGGAAAGGCATTGATGGCGTTTTGTGCGAGCTCAACCGCTTTGTCCTCATCCTTGTCGAGCAGAGGCAGGAGTGATTGCGCCAGACCGGCCAGATTCCAGTGGCCAATGCTGGGCTGGTTTCCATAAGCATAGCGACCGCCGTGATCTATGGAGCTGAACACGGTCGCAGGGTCGTACTGGTCCATAAAGGCACAGGGGCCGTAGTCCACCGTTTCTCCACACAACAACATATGGTCGGTGTTCATGACACCGTGAATAAAGCCGACCAGTTGCCAATCTGCAATCAGGTGGGCCTGCTTCCGGATAACATTTTCAAGCAAAGCCAACACGGGATTGTCAGCGGCTGCCGCGCCGGGATAGTGTCTCGCAATAAGATGCTCACACAGCAGTTTCAGGGCCTCTTCGTCCTTTCGGGCTGCAAAGTATTGCACGGTGCCGACTCGCAAATGGCTGCTGGCCACGCGAGTCAGGATGGCTCCGGGCAGGGCGTGGTCGCGATAAACCGTTTCACCAGTAGTCACTGCGGCCAGGGCGCGGCTTGTCGGAATGCCCAGGGCGGCCATCGCTTCGCTGATCAGGTACTCGCGCAATACCGGGCCTAGCGGCGATTTACCGTCGCCGCCGCGGGAATAGGGAGTGCGTCCTGAGCCTTTAAGCTGAATATCGTAGCGCTTGTATTCTGGGTTAAGGACTTCGCCAATCAGCAAGGCGCGGCCATCGCCAAGTTGTGGATTCCACGAACCAAACTGATAGCCGGCATAGACTGTCGCTAACGGGTCTGCGGAATCCGGAAAGCGGTTCCCGCAAAGCATGGCAAGGCCGTCGTCTGATGAGAGCCAGTCGGGGTCGAGCCCCAAGTCGCTTGCTAACGCGGAATTAAGGCGAATCAGTTGCGGTGAAGGTACTTGTTCAGCCTGCTGACGATGGTAAAAGTACTCGGGTAGACGGGCGTAACTGTTGTCGAAATTTGGCGCTTGCGGCATAGATGACTTAAACCTGCGTTTGCTGAGGAGCGGCATTGCCTAGTTGAGTAAACGAGAAATACAGACTCTAGCATTTTTCAACTCCCAGTGTTGGCTTGCGAAGTGTGGTAGCTAAGCGGTAATGTGCAGGGCGCTGCACAGCGTGCTTGGGCGGCGAATAATAACAACCACTGTTTCAAGGATTTTCACAGCATGCCGCTAATTTCCCCGGACAATGATTTTGCATTGCTCGCGATTATTCTTACGCTGGTGGCCCTCGGGATTGCGATGGAATCGCGACCCAAGATTGGCCAGTTTGGCGTGATTTTTATCATTTTATTCCCTGCGCTATTGAGTGCATTGAATATCCTCCCCCGAGGGGCGGGAATATACGCTACGGTGGTCAACGACTTTGTCCCGCTGTCTCTGCCCATGCTTTTGTTTCAGGCGGACTTGCGCCGTATCTGGCGGGAATCAGGGCGGGTGATTATCGCTTTTTTGGGTGCGGCCGCTGCAACGGTCATTGGCGCCTTGTTGGCTCTGCCCCTGGTAAATCTTGGGCCGCAGGAGGGGGTTTGGGTTGGTATTTTAACGGCTGGTTTTATAGGTGGTAGCGCCAATGCCGGCTCAGTGGCGGTGGCGATGGACAAGGCCGCGGACCCGATGATGGGAGTCGCTGTTGCCGCAGTGTTTGCTGTGGCTGTGCCCTACCTGACACTGCTATTAACCATGCCGAACATGCCGCGACTCTGGCGGCTTTTTAGCCCCCACGAATCCAGCGAAGTCTCGCTGCCCGAATCGGACCTGCAGGCCGAGCGCGAGTCGATAACCAGCATGAGCCTGGCGGCCTCGCTGGCACTCAGTGCCATGATTTGCCTGCTGAGTGAGGCGATAGCGCTGGCGTTGAGCTACCCGCCGGCAAAGTTCCTGCTGATTACGTTGTTGAGCGTTGCTTTCGCGACCTTGATGCCAGCGCGGGCGGCTACTCTGCACGGTCATTATGAATTGGGTCAAATACTGATCTACTGCTTTTTTGCTGTGATCGGTGTGCAGATCAATTTCCTGCTCGCTTTGACGGAAGGGCTACAGATTATGCTGTTCACCGGCATTGTGCTGTCGGTGCACCTTGTCATGCTCTCCCTCTTTGGTCGATGCTTGAAACTCAGCGGCGCTGAGCTCGCCGTGGCTTCCAATGCCTGCATTCTCAGTGCGCCCACCGCCGCTGCTATGGCAGTCGCACGGGGCTGGCACAACCTGGTGACACCGGCTCTGCTGTGTGGTGTATTTGGCTACGCAATTGCGAATCTGGTGGGGATATCGATGGCTGAGCTGTTGTAGGTGCAGATAGGGGGTTGGCGAGGTGCTAAAGCCGCTTTTCCGGTATTGCGCTTGTGCGTCAGTTGTCTGCTTAAGAACCGGGTACGCGGGTCTCTGGGCTTTGACCTTACCGTGCGGGGTCTTGCCGCAGCCCCCCGCATAGCAAGCTCGCCCAACTCCTGCTAATTGATTATCCTCGAAGGCGCATGATTCCTTCCTGCGCCGTGCTCGCCACCAGTCGTCCTGCACGGTCAAATACCTGCCCGCGAACAAAGCCTCTGCCATTTGAGGCGCTGGGGCTGTCCATGTCGTACAGCAGCCAATCATTAAAGTCGAAGGGCCGGTGAAACCAGATGCTATGATCGATGGTGGCCATTCGCATACCCTGGCTCATAAAGGAAATGTCGTGGGGCTGAGTCGCTGTTGCGAGAAAGAAAAAATCTGAAGCGTAGGCCATCAGGTATTGGTGAATTATGGGATCGAGAGGCAGTGCGCCATTGGGCTTCATCCAGAGCTGCCGTTTGGTTTTGGGTCGGTCTTCACTTGGTGGCACTCCCCGGAAATCAATGGCGCGTACGGCGTTAAATTTAGGTAGCCATTCTTCTGGCGCGCGCTGAATGTTTTCTTCGCTGAGTTCAATGGCGCGCGGTAGATTTTTGGGTTCTGGTGATGGCGGCATGTCCGCGCTGTGTTCCAAACCATCGATTCGGGCCTGGAAGGAGCAGGTCATAAAAAAGATGGGACGGCCTTTTTGGATCGCCTTTACCCGGCGGTTGGAAATTGTGCCAGCATCAAGATTGTTCTCCACTTCAAAGATTATCGGCATGTCGGGGTCGCCTGCGCGCAAAAAGTAGGAATGAAATGAATGCACGTCACGCTCGGCATCAACCTGCTGTTTGGCTGCAGACAGAGATTGAGCGATCACCTGTCCCCCGTAGACCCGCCCCCAGTCAGTTGCCTCGCTCTGGCCCCGGTACAGGTTCTCGTCGATCTTTTCCAGGGTCAATAATTCAACTAACTGGTTTAAGGCATTGGTCGTCACGTGTTTTATCTCCATCCGGAGCTTGAGTGGGTTTCTCCGGGAATTATACAGTGACTCATCGCCATAGCTCGATTCCTGACGGAGTTGCTTGATGTCAGTCGTTATTCCCAAGACCCGTTTGCACGACTACGTCGGCTATAGGTGCGAGCCGAGCCCGTGGCATCGAGTCACTCTGGAGCAGGTCATCGCATTTGCCGATGTGACCCTGGATCATCACTGCATCGACGGTGCTAATGTACGCGCAGCCAGAACGCATGCTGGTGGCTCAATTGCTCAAGGCTTTCTGACGCTGTCGATGCTCGCGCATTTTGCTGAATCTTTCAGTGTAATCGTCGAGGGTTTGACGATGGCGATGAATTACGGCTTCGACCGTATACGTTTTCTGGCTCCGGTGCCGGTGGGAGCAGAGATCCGGGCGAAGGCCTGTATTCAAGGTGTCACCGAAAAACGACCTGGTCAGTACCTCATTGAATACGATGTAGACATTGAAATTCGGGGAGAGCAGCGCCCTGCCATGCGGGCGCGCTGGATTGCGATGATCTTTGTCGGCTAGTGGGTGACGTATTTGTCATGGCGCGATTCGTATACTCGCGCTAGGCTTAGTGAATAATTTTTATTTGTGTGAAAGTGGGAGAGCACCATGGATCAGGCCAAGATTGAAGCCTTGATAGCAGATTTTGAAAACCGTCCGATTATCCCGACTGTGGGGTCGGCGGATACTCTGCTGCTGGAAGAAAATGACATGCCCTGGTTGATGTCACCGGATGGTAGTCAGTCACAATTGCTGCAAGTGGATCTCAATCAGGGTTTGTGGGTGGTCAAGAACCGCTTTATGCCGGGTTTTGCGATCGACAAGCACTATCACACGGGTTCAGTTTTCGCGGTAACCCTGAAGGGCGAGTGGTACTACAAAGAATACCCGGACCAGGTGAACAAACCCGGCTCTTACCTGTTTGAACCGGCGGGGTCGGTGCATACCCTCACCGTACCGGAAACACAGGAAGGGCCAACGGAAGTCTGGTTTGCGATCTATGGCGCCAATATCAACATGGATGCTGAGGGGAACATTATCTCAGTCATTGACGCGCATGCGATTCTGGAAGGCTATACAAAGTATTGCGATGCCATGGGTGAGAATTGCGAAAATTTGATCGTGAATGGTGAACAGCCCTATAAGCGCTGAACGCTTGCGGGGCTGAAGTACTGCGGTCTTTGCGCTTACTCCCCCAATATTTTCTTCGCTCGATACCTGAATTGTCTGAACGATAATCCCAGCAGGGCAGCTGCTTCGGTCTTGTTGCCTTTTGTTCGCTCCAGGGCCGCTTCAATGGCGGCCTTTTCAATACCTGCCAGATACCCTTCCAGATCGCCAAAAGCGTCTTCGGCCTTCACATCTTCGTTTCCGTATAGTGGTGCAGCCGGATTGGGGAGCTGCAGGTCAGCGGCGCTGATCGTTTCGTCTTCACACAGGGTAACGGCGCGTTCCAGTATATTTTCCAGTTCGCGCACATTGCCTGGAAAGGGGTATGTGTCCAGAGCTTGCAAGGCGTCTTTCTGCAGCAGCGGGGTCGCTATACCCCATTCAGTGCACAGGCGCTTGAGAATGGCTTCGGCCAGAACGGGAATATCGTCCCGCCGTTGGCGCAGGCTGGGTACCGCAACTTCGATGACGTTAATGCGATAGAAGAGGTCAGTGCGGAAGTGACCGGCAGCTACCTGTTCGCTCAGGTTTTTGTGTGTCGCGCTGAGCAGGCGCACATCCACCGGAACTTCCACATTTGAGCCGATGGGGCGTACGCTTTTGTTCTGAATGGCGCGCAGCAGCTTTACCTGCATGCTCAGCGGCAGGTCGGCAATTTCATCGAGAAATAGGGTGCCGCCACTGGCTGCGACAAAAAGACCGTCTTTGTCACTGGTCGCTCCGGTAAAGCTGCCTTTGCAGTGACCGAAGAATTCACTTTCCATCAACTCCGAGGGAATGGCGCCGCAGTTCACGGGTACAAAAGGGGCGCTGCTGCGTGGCCCGCTTGCGTGTATCAGACGGGCGACCACTTCCTTGCCGCTGCCCGACTCGCCACTGATATAGACCGGTGCCTGGCTGCGGCTGAGTTTGTGAATTTGTTTGCGCAAGGCGGCGATGCTGTCTGTCTGCCCGATGAGCTGTGCGGAGCCGCTAAATTGGGAGTCGTCGCCGGGAGACTCAAGGCTGACGGCATTTTTAACCAGAGCGCGCAGGCGCTCAAGATCAATAGGCTTGGAGATGAAATCAAAGGCTCCGGCTTTTAGTGATTCGGTGGCGAGGTCGATGCTGCCATAGGCGGTAATCACGGCAACAGGCAGCTCTTCGGCACTCTCCTGCAGATGGCGTATTAATTCCAGGCCGCTGCCGTCGGGCAACTTCATATCAGTCAGACAAAGCGAGAAGGTATTGCCATCGAGCAGTTTGTAAGCCGCGCCCAGACTTGCTGCGCTCATGGTGTGATAGCCCATGCGACTAAGCGTAAGCTCCAGTAGCTCGCGAATATCGGGTTCATCATCAATGATCAGTATGGGGTTGTGATTCATGCTTACTCGATAGTGTGTCGTCGGTCCGGATGGCTGAAGGATAGCCGAAAGCAGCTCTTGCCGTCATGGTTGCGCAGCCACGAAATATGAATCTGATTGGAGTCGCAGAGTTCTTTACAGATATACAGCCCCAACCCTGTGCCGCTGGATTCTGTGGTAAAAAAGGGCTCAAAGATGCGGTCAATCTTGTCTTCGTCAATACCGGGGCCCTCATCAATCACGTCGAGCAGGGGCGCTGGCAGCTCATTATGATTGCGCAGAACGATGCTGAGTGTTCGATTGCCGCTGGCCTTTTCGCTGTAGCGCAGGCCATTGTCAACGATGGTTGTCAGTATCTGGTGGAGCTGGTCCCGGTCGACGTTGACGTTAAATACTTCGCCCTCCCACTCTGTGATCAGTGTGCAGGGCTGCGATGATGATTCTTCATAGTCATCGGCAAAACGCATGACCCACTCCTGCAGGTCAAAATGAGCGGGCTCCGGGTTTTTGCGCCGTGAGAGTTGCAAAATATTTTCAATAATATTGTTCATGCGCGCGGACTGCTGGAGCATGATATCGGCTAGACGCCGGTCGGTCGCTTCCAGTGAGTCCGACTCGGCCAGGAGTTGCGCCGCGTGGCTGATTGCCCCAAGGGGGTTGCGGATTTCATGGGCTATGCTGGCGGTAAACTGGCCGAGCGATGCCAGCTTCAGTTGCTGGGCTTGCTGTGATAGCTGGCTGATGTCTTCAATAAACAACAATTGATCATCCAGCACTTTATCACCTAGGGTGGCGCGACTAATTTGCAGTGAGCGACCGGCTTCCTGCAGACGGATGTGGCTGGCGCTCGCCGCGCTATTTTTAAGCGCGTTGAGTAATGCGCGGGGTGCAAGCTGAGGCATCGAGCTGCTGACGTAATTGATTGCAAGCATTTCTGCCGCGGCTTCATTGATCAGTCTGATGATGCCATCGGTACGCAACACCAGAATGCCGGTGCGCATATTCTGCACGATACGCTCGCTGATGCGCAGCAGTTGCTGGACATCGGCCTTGCGCTCTTCGGCAAGTTGTTGGGCGCTGATAATCCGCCGACTGAGGTATTGCACGGCAATGCTTGTCGTAAAAAAAGCCATGCCGAGCAGGCCTGCAGCGACAAACTCGTTGTTGCTCGCCGATTCGTAAGCGACTTGGTAAAGCACGTCGGCGATAGCGGCGATGGAAGCCATTGCCGCCAGCAGAACCCCGAGTCGACCGTGCAGCAGCATATTGCCGGCAGCAATGGTTGGCAGTATCAATAGCGACATGCCTGCCAACTCCTGGCCTGAGCTGTGGCTAATCAGTGACAGGGCGAGAATATCAATTAGCAGGTTGAAGAAGACCTGATTTGCACTGCCGACTTGGCGGCTAAACAATTGAAAAAACAGGGAGCTAATGGCGTACAGTGAGTAGAGCGATGTGGCTGTGATGAACAGAGTCGGTTCGTGTTTGCCGACTATCGGGTCTGCTGCCGTTAGCAAAAACATTACTGTGAGCAAGAGCGACAGCAAGGTGCGGTAGCCCGAATAGATAACCAGCAGCGCCCAATTTTGAGGGTTTTTTGTAGTTGCTTGCATGGGCAGGGCTTAATTGACGGGCCGTTGACAGAGGCCTCAGTGTATACCCTCTTAAGGCAGGATGCGATCTGTTGCATCTGCTAGAATGCTGGCTCTCACGAAACAGACAAATAGCGGAGCAAGTCTATATGAGCGCTGATGTAACGGTGGTCATGGCGCAGATCAATGCGGTGGTTGGCGACATCGATGGCAACACTCAGGCGGTGGTTGCTGCAATAGGAATAGCCAAAGTCAAAGATGCAGATCTGATCGTATTTCCCGAACTTGCTCTCACCGGCTACCCGCCGGAGGATTTGCTGCTGCGCCCGAGCCTCGAAATTCGAATTGCAAATGCCCTGCAAGTGCTGTGTGAGCATAGTCACGATATCGCTGTTCTGGTAGGTTTGCCGCAACGTGAAAATGGCAAGCTGTATAACGCTGCGGCACTGCTGCGCAACGGTAAGCTGGAAGGCCTTTATTGCAAGCAGCGGCTCCCGAACTATCGTGTATTTGATGAAATGCGTTACTTCCAGCCCGGCACTGGTTCGCTGGTATTTGAGCTGGGTGGAATCAATATGGGGGTGACAGTCTGTGAGGATATCTGGGCGCCCGAGCCCGCTGCCAAAGCGGTAGCCGCGGGAGCACAGGTCTTGTTGAACCTTAATGCTTCACCTTTTCATGTTGGCAAACAGCGTGAGCGCGAGGCCGAAGTTGCCCGGCGTTGTGCAGAGAATTCCGTTCCCGTGATTTATGTGAATATGGTGGGTGCGCAGGACGAGCTGGTGTTTGATGGCGGCTCTTTTGCCATGTCGGCCGATGGTGAGGTCTGTGCTCGCGCCGGCCATCTTGACGAGCAGCTGATGAGCCTCACGCTTTCAAAGACCGCCCAAGGTTGTGGGCTTGGCAAGGCCGACATTGAGCCCCAACCGGAGGAGCTGGCGGCCATCTATGATGCATTGGTTGTGGGTGTTCGTGATTACGTCAATAAGAATGGTTTTAAAGGCGTGGTTCTGGGTCTGTCCGGCGGTATCGATTCCGCCCTCACTCTGGCGATCGCCGTTGATGCGCTGGGGCCTGAGCGCGTAGAAGCCGTCATGATGCCGTTCAAATACACCTCGACTATGAGTCTGGAAGACGCCGAGCAGGAAGCAACAACCTTGGGTGTGCGCTACAGCGTGATACCTATTGAGCCGATGTTTGATGCCTTTACCGCCGCGCTGAGTGATGAGTTTGCCGGCTTGAAAACCGATACCACCGAAGAAAACATGCAGGCGCGAATTCGTGGTGTGCTGCTGATGGCAATCTCCAACAAGAAAGGCTATCTGGTACTGACAACCGGCAACAAGAGCGAAATGGCGGTAGGTTATTCGACCCTCTACGGTGATATGGCAGGCGGTTTTGACGTGCTCAAGGATGTGTCCAAGCAACGTGTCTTTGCGCTGTCTCGCTACCGCAATACCCTATCAGCTGCCATTCCCCAGCGTGTCATTGACCGGCCGCCATCGGCGGAGCTGGCACCGGATCAGAAAGATGAAGATTCGCTGCCGCCCTACGAGATACTCGACCAGATTCTGGAGCACTATATTGAGCGGGACGCCAGTGCTGAGGCCATCATAGCTATGGGCTTTGAGCGCGCGGTGGTAGAAAGAGTTGTACGACTGGTTGATATCAATGAATACAAGCGCCGACAGGCGCCGATCGGTACACGTATTACCGAGCGCGGGTTTGGCCGGGACCGGCGCTATCCGATTACCAATCGCTGGAAGGCCGGGGTCTAGGGCGAGAGTATCTGAGGCTAAGTTTAAGGCTAAACGGGAGCCGCAAGAGGGGCTTCCCGTCTAACATTCGCATTACTGTGGTTTTAGCGTGTTTAGCGTGGTCGCATTTTCGGTCGGGGTGTTTCATCCCGAACTGCGTCCTTTTCACCTTCGCCAGGCACAAACGTCGGCCGGTTATCAAACTTGGGTGGGTCGTAACGGTCAACCAGACCCAGCGTTGCCTTGTTGAGCCAAGACCGCTCCTGCTCCTGCCCGACCTGACTGTTAAAGTTGCCGTTTTCGTCCAATGCTGGGTGCTGAGGGAAGTTGCTTCGCAGCACGGTCAGCGAGCGCTCGGCCAGATCTTTCATGTCCAGCAGCAGGTAGGCTTGAACCATAACCGCGAGTGCGTCGGGTACGGCGGAGGTTTGCGGCAGGTTTTCGACGACATAGCGGCCACGGTTGGCAGCGGCCATATAGGCTTTGCGCTTGAAGTAGTAATTCGCCACGTTGATCTCGTAGCGGGCAAGGCGGTTGCGCAGGTGCACCATGCGGGCACGGGCGTCATCGGCGTATTGGCTGTCCGGGAAGCGCTGCAGCAACTGACGGAAATCTTCAAAGGCCTGAACGGCAGCACCAGGGTCGCGCTGGCTCATATCGGTCGGAAAGAAGCGCTCCAGCAGCCCTTGGCCTTCGGTGTAGTTGGCCAGACCGCGCATGTAGTAAGCGTAGTCGACGTTGGGGTGTTGGGGGTGCAGGCGAATAAAGCGGTCAGCGGCAGCAATGGCAGCTTCCGGCTCAAGGCTGCGATAGTGGGCATAGATAATTTCAAGCTGGGCCTGTTCGGCATAGGGCCCAAAGGGGAAGCGCGACTCCAGCAATTGTAGGTTCTTAACTGCCAGCGTGTAGTTGTCGTTCTCCATGTGCTCCTGAGCCTGATCGTAAATTTGCTTCTCAGAAGACTCCCTCTCTTTTTCCGGGTCTGAAGCACAGGCGGCAAGCAGTCCGACCAGTAATATCATCAGACCGTGTTTAACAGCATTCATAGTGTGGCATTCCCGGTTGCAGAGGTGGATAATTTAAGGCGGCCTATTTAACCACAGCCACCCTATTGCATAAAGGATGACGCATGTCAGAGAAAATCAGCGTAAGTGCCGTCATCCCCGATGAGATGGCCAACACGCGTTTAGACCAGGCCGCTGCCCAGCTGTTCCCTGACTATTCCCGCTCGCGTCTTCAGCACTGGATCAAATCCGGCGAGTTGTGTGTGGATGGCAAAGGCGCGCGCTCCAGGGACAAGGTTTTCGGCGGTGAGCAGCTCAGTATTGGCGCGGAACTGCGGGACGAGGGCCACTGGCAGCCTCAGGCCATCGATTTCGGCCTGGTTCACGAAGACGAGGCTCTGCTGATACTGAACAAGCCGGCCGGGCTGGTTGTGCACCCGGCGGCGGGCCATAGCGACGGAACCCTGGTGAACGCGCTGCTCAATCACTGTCCGGCGCTGGCGCAACTGCCCCGCGCGGGTATTGTGCACCGACTGGACAAGGATACCTCTGGGCTGATGGTTGTGGCCAAGACGCTGGAGGCTCATCACAGTCTCGTCAAACAATTGCAGGCACGGAGCGTGCGCCGCGAGTATGAGGCCTTAGTGTTTGGTGCAATGACGGGCGGCGGTACGGTTGATCAGGCCATTGGTCGCCACCCCCAGCAGCGCAAAAAAATGGCGGTAGTCAAGGGTGGCAAGGAGGCGGTAACCCATTATCGCCTCCTCAAGCGCTTTGCCAACTTCAGTCATGTGCGCTGTTTGCTGGAAACGGGGCGTACCCACCAAATTCGCGTGCATATGGCTTATATCAAGCATCCCTTGATCGGTGACCCGCAGTACGCGGGGCGGCCACGCATCCCGAAAGGGGCCAGTGAGCGACTGATTGAGGCACTGCGGAGCTTCAGTCGGCAGGCGCTGCATGCGCGTCGTCTGGAGTTGGTGCACCCGATCAGTCAGGAGTTGAGCCAGTGGGAGAGCGCCCTGCCTGATGATTTTGCTGGCCTCGTCCGTACGCTGGCTGAAGAAGATTCTGTTGCCTCATGATAGTGGCGGCGAACTGGCAGCTGCCTGAGGGCGTACGTGCATTGACCACCACGCGGGCTGATTTCTGTGATACCGAGCCCTATAGCGCGTTTAATCTGGCCGACCATGTCGGAGATGATCCGGCTGCTGTGGCGGCAAACCGCTTGCAGCTTATTCAGTGCTGTAAAGGCTTGGAAGCCGTTCAGTGGCTGGAGCAGGTGCACGGTGCTGTGGTTTATCGCACGGAGCTGGCGATGGCGAAGCCACCCGTTGCCGATGCGATAACAAGCTCGCGCGCTGGGCTTGGCTGTGCGGTGTTGACGGCGGATTGTCTGCCGGTACTGTTTTGCGACCACAACGGCAACCAGATTGCAGCAGCCCACGCAGGGTGGCGCGGATTACTTGCGGGTGTGTTGGCAAAAACACTGGCGACCTTTGCCGATTCTGCTTCCGTTTCCGTCTGGCTTGGCCCCTGTATTCGGCAAACCCATTTCGAAGTTGGCGAGGAAGTGCGCGCCGCCTTTCTCGCGGAATTTGCAGGGCCGGCAATGGCTGATATTGATTCGGCGTTTTTGTCCACACCCCAGAACGGAAAATATCTGTGTGACCTGGCTGGGCTG
>JBFKDP010000093.1:0-12469 GCA_041619575.1 Litorivivens sp. | reverse complement strand
GCTTGCCGCAAATTCAAGACAATGCCGGCACGCAGGCCCGGAGTACTATCCCTGATTAAACGGGCATGCCGGATATAACCACTGGCATCACTCCCACGCCCCACTAGCCAAGCTGCGTAATCGAAGGTGCCCGGATTAGCGTAGCTGCGGGGACGTTTAATTCGAACCGTCAATTCCCACTGCTGCCCCGCTTTCAGGGTAAGGGGCGACTGCCCCGATAGGTGGTTGTGGGGACGATAGGAAAGCCGTAGATTTCTCGACTGCGGCGTTGTGAGCTGTGAATTGGGAATCCAGGCATCGACGCTAAAATCGAAGCGGTAGCGCCCACCGTCAGCCGGGCTATACTCCGGCAGGGAGGCTATGCGGCCGCGTACACGCAGGTCTTTACCTTCGAGCTCCGGCGCGGGCAATCGTTCCAGCCGGTATTGGCCATAGCCTGCCCCATAAGCCATTCCTAAGGTCAGGCATAACGCAAGCGCAATCACTTTATGTTGGCGACCAAAGCAAAGTACTGCGCAAAGTAGCGCCAGCCCTAAGACTGGTGGGAGCACAGGCATCCATGCAATGCATGCAATACCAAACGCAAGGGCAATCATCCTTGATGCCATAGCCACTCCTGCTAATGGAGTCCGTTCCTGATACACTGCATCTTAACGCGCGCGGCCAGAAGAGCAACTCCTAAAGCGCGAAGCAAAATTTGACCTAGATGCAGAATATCATCGATGCCCCGAAAGATTTTCCAACGCTACATGCCTCATCCGGACAAGGTGCGCCACCACCCCTCCGTTAAGTGGTTAGGCCCTGTCGTCAACGAACCCAATTTGTGGCACCTGAATCGACGATCGGTGACGCTGGCATTTTTTATCGGGGTGTTTACCGCCTTTGTGCCGCTGCCCGGCCAAATGATTATTGCGGCACTTGCCGCCATTCTACTAAGCGCCAACTTGCCTTTGTCAGTAACACTGGTCTGGATTACCAACCCTGTAACGATGCCAGCCTTCTTTTATCTGGCGTATAAACTTGGTGCTGTATTACTCGACATCAAGCCCATGCCCTTTAGCTTTGAAATGAGCTGGCACTGGGTTCAATCCGAACTAATACAGAAATGGAAGCCTTTCGTATTAGGCTGTGCAACCTTAGGCCTTTTTTTCGGCCTGCTATCCGCAACCACCATCCACATTCTCTGGCGGCTGCACATCATCCACCGTTGGCGCAAGCGCAAGCTTTTGCGACAAAAACGCCGTACTAGCGATAACTGAGTACCTGTGCTGGTTGCACACGTGATGCCCGCCAAGCGGGATACAAGGTCGCCAATAGGCAAATTCCATACGAAATACCGCATACCATCGCAACATCCAGCCAGCGTAGATCCGAGGGTAGATAGCTGATTGGATAAACATCACTTTTCAGAAACTGCACACCCAGCAGGCCTTCCAGCGCCGATACCAGTTCCGTGATACACAGTGACACAGCTACCCCCAGCGCACCTCCCAGTGCAACACCGATGGCACCGATGACAGCGCCATACAGTAGAAAGCTGTATACAATCTGTTTTGGCGGCGCCCCCAGACTGCGCAGTATTGCAATATCAGATTCCTTCTCGTGAACGACCATCACAAGGGTAGAGACAATATTGAATACTGCCACGGCCACTACAGCCAGTAACATAATCACCACCAGCTTTCGGGACATCTGTATCGCCTGGTAAAGGTTGCCGAGCTGGCTAGTCCAATCGTTAAACTGATACTGATAACCCAAAGTATTACGCAGCTCCCAGGCCACGAGCCGGGCCGCAAAGACATCCTGCAATGAAAGGCGCAGACCGATCGCGACCTTATCTGCGCTAAGTGCTTTTGCTGCGTAGAGATCGATAAGGACAAGGCGTTGATCCACTTCGGTACCGGAGTGAAGGACTTCAATTAGCTCGATCCGCTTGAAGCGAACCGAATCAGAACTCTGAGGCGAAGCCGGCAACAACAAATTCAAGCGGTCGCCCACTTCCACACCTAAAGACTCCGCCAAGCCACTTCCCAGGATAACAGGCAAAACGTCACCCTCTGCTTTTCCCAGGCCGTTCAGGTCGACAAAGCGCCGCAAGCCAAGAGCCTCCGACTCATACTCAGCCGATACTCCGTAGACCAATGCCGGCTCAAGTTTCCGCCCTTTTACCAGCATCGCCTGAAGCTCAATAAAAGGCGCAACGGCTGCGATACTAGGATGAGAGCGTGCTGCAGTTGCCATCCCATTCCAGTCTTCATCTGCCGACCACGGCATAATCGTAACATGGGGCACCAATGACAGAATCCGTTCACGCATTTCACGGTCAAAGCCGTTCATCACTGACAGTACGGTGATTAGCAGTGCAACACCCAGCACCAGCCCTGCTGTGGACAAGCGGGATAGAAAGGCCAGCAGATGATCGCTGTACCTATCGAGGCTATAGCGTAAACCGACCAGTCGCCACACGCTAACGGTCTCCCCTGTCCTGCAGGCTTAAATGGCCGTGATCAATTGCGTAGACGGTTCGCATACGCGCAGCCATTTCACGATCATGGGTCACAATCACAAAGCTGGTTTGACTATCGGCATTAAGCTCCAGTAGCAGTTCCTGGATGGCTTCGGCATTGTCGGCATCAAGATTACCCGTCGGCTCGTCCATCAGCACACAGTCTGGCTCAGCAACCAACGCACGCGCAATCGCCACCCGCTGGCGCTCGCCACCAGACAATTCCGAAGGGCGGTGAGACACCCGCTTACCTAGACCAACGCGATCTAGCAACGCTTTTGCACGTTCCTGCGCGACCCGTTTGCGCTCGCCGCGAATGATCAAGGGCATCGCGGCATTTTCCAGAGCACTGAATTCTGGCAGCAAGTGATGAAACTGGTACACAAAACCCAAGGCCTGATTGCGCAAGGCGGAGCGTTCAGCCTCCTTGAGGCTGGCAATTGCCTGCCCTTTCACCAGAACCTCGCCGGAGCTTGGACTGTCAAGTCCGCCCAACAACTGCAGCAGCGTTGTTTTGCCCGAGCCCGATTGACCCACAATAGCGATCAGCTCGCCGCGACCAATATCCAGCTCGATCCCATTAAGCACATGAACAGTTTCCGGCCCCTGCCGAAATTTTTTGTGTAATTGCCTGCAGGAAAGCACACTGTTATCGCTCATATATATACTCACTCATATCGCAAAGCCTCTGCGGGTTCAATCCGGGAGGCTTGCCACGCAGGATAAAGGGTTGCGAGCAGACTCAGGGTCAGGGCCGCGGTGACTATGCCGACAAAATCCGACCACTGAAAGACGGACGGAATACGGCTGATAAAATAAATGTCTGGATTGAAGACCTTGGCGCCCAGGAGGTTTTCAAGGGACGCAATAATTTCCGCTATATGAATAGCTAAGGGCACACCCAGCAAGCCACCCAGGCCAACGCCCAAAACAGCGGTCAGTAATCCGTAGCAAATGAAAATCGATACAATATCTGCAGGAGTCGCCCCCATCGTGCGCAGCACTGCTATAGCGGCGCGACGTTGAGAGACGGCCATGGTCAGAATGGAAATTATATTAAAAGCCGCAATAACCACGATAAAAAACAGTAAAAGCCGGATCATCCGCTTTTCCATTTTTACTGCCTGAAAAAGACTGCCTTGAGTCTCTGCCCACGACAGGGTCGTGGTGCCCTCAGGTAAGCCCTTCGCTATTTCCTGCAGTAGTGCAGGAGCATCAAACAGGTTGTGAAATTCAACGCGCAAACCATTCACGGCAGTACCCAGGCGCAGCAGTCTCTGGCCATCGGCCAGATGAATAAAGGCGGTATTGCCGTCGATATCAGCCCCAGCCTTGAACAGGCCTATCACTTCAAATGCTTTCTCCCTTGGAAAAACACCGAGCGGAGTCACGGTAACTGTTGGCAGAACAAGATTAATCGTATCCCCCACCGACACGCGCAACTGCCGCGCCAGGATATCACCGAGCACAATATGGTAGGCGGCTGCATCCAGGTTGCGCCCCTCGATAATTTGCTCGTGAATACTCGATACTGCTTTCTCTCCCTCCGGGTCAATCGCAAAAAGCTGTATACCTCTCAAACGATCACCGCGCATCAGCATCGCCGCAGTTCCAACGTAAGGCGACACCCCAACCACACGCTTGTCCTTCTGTAGACCCTCAGCCCTTGCCCGCCAGTCGCTCATGCGCCGCTCTGGGCCATCTATGAAACCGTGTGGTACAAGCGACAGAACCCGCCCGCGAAGCTCTGCCTCAAAGCCATTCATAACCGACATAACAACGACCAGCGAAATGACCCCTACAGCCATACCCAGCAGGGAAATCCAGGACACCAGAGATAGAAAGCGGTCGCGTCGACGGCTCACGAAATAGCGCAGACCGATTTTTAGTGGGTACAGAGCGGGTATCAAAGTGGCTTTGCAATCCTGTTCCGAGTTAAGAAAAATACCGTATAGTAAACAATGTACTGGTCACGCAGAGCTATGAGAGTACGCTCTATGAGCATACGCTGCGAAAAGCCTGCATCATACGCTAAGACAATGGTCAGCTAAACCGCCGTCAATTGGCACTATTTTTGACTATATTTCGCTTTGGTCCATAGTAGCGAGGCACTTATATGCTGTTAATACTCCACCCCGACATCGACAAGCAGTCTGAGGCCTACCGTGAAACAATGGCCTACCTTGAAGCACTGCCCTCAGTCGCCGTTAAGGAGCATGTGGTACAGGGCCAGCAGCAATGCCTGACTGAAATCTACCTGCTCGGTGAAACAAAAACTCTCGATACTGAGGATATGGAAGCACTGCCCGCTGTCGAGCGCGTTATCCGCATTTCAGAGGAATATCGTATTCTCGGCCGGCATCACGACGACCACCGCATCAGTGGCTTTGACTACCAGGGCTTACGTTTTGATCAGGAAAGCCTGCATGTGTTTGCAGGTCTATGTGCAGTGGATACCCCCGAGCACGTCGAGATCATGATGAAGGCTCTTCAGGCCAACGGTCAGCGCTGCACCCGTATGGGTGCCTACAAACCGCGTACCAACCCCTATGCCTTTCAGGGCCACGGCAAAGGTTGCCTGCCCTACGTCTTCGAGTTGGCTGGCAAGCACAATATTGCTGCCGTTGCGATGGAGGTAACCCACGAGTCGCATATCGAAGAGATTGACACCTGCCTGGAAAAAACTGGCCGGCCCACTGGAGTGATTTTGCAGATTGGCACTCGCAATACCCAGAACTTCGAGTTGCTCAAGGCCATTGGTCGCCAGCAACGTTACCCCGGTTTGCTGAAACGCGGCTTCGGCATCACCCTCAACGAGTCTCTCAATGCCGCCGAATACCTGGCCAGCGAAGGCAATACCCAGGTAATTTTCTGTCTCAGGGGCATGAAAAGCGATTTCGGGAGCCCCCACCGCAATATGGTCGACTTCGCCCAGATTCCCGCGGTCAAACGGCTCACTCGTATGCCGGTCTGCATAGACCCCTCGCACTCTGTGGGCACCCGCGAGAAGAGCCCGGATCAGATTATGGATATCGCCCACGCTACCGCCCAGGGCGTGGTTGCTGGCGCCAATATGATCCTGGTTGACTTTCACCCACAACCAACGCGCGCACTGGTTGACGGACCACAGGCGCTGTTACTGGATGAGCTACCCCGCTATCTCGACGATATCGCCATCAGTCGAGAGGCCTATGAGAAACGGCGCAAGCTCTGGAACTCATAAAATGTGCAGGAGTGAAACCCGTCAGACGGGCTTTGGCGTGATGATAGCCCTGCTTCTCACATCATCGGCGTGGGGCGCAACGAGCAAGACCGCTACGGCCGGCAACCCGCCTGCCAATACGCTAGAGCAGATATATCTCGAGCTTGAACCCCTGTCGGAAAAGACCCGGCGGCGCCATGTTAGCACCTTCGATGCGCCGGTTGACCTTTCCGTCTTTACTCGCCTGCGGCGTGACAAAGGCAATGGCCGCCGAGCCTACAGCAATGCAACGCTGATAGCGGGTGGTCACTGCTACTGGATTGCCTCTGTCGCCGGCCACAGCGTACTCGATCAAAGCTATAGCCGACTAGCAAACCGCAATGATATCGAACTGATGCTCCCGGATGGAAGCTGGGCAAATCCTGTTGAAATTGTTGCCAGTCCGACACTCAGCTGGGAAAGCGACGAAATGGATGATTGGGCTTTGCTGGTGATTCAGGCGCCACGCTGCGCCTTTGATGACAGCCAGCAATTTTCTCAGCCCTTGCCCCACATTCACACCGAGGCACTCAACGTTGATAATCTCGCGAGCTGTGCTCGCAATGTACAAATGCTCTGCTATCACTTCGACCAGCCGGGCCGAGACGGACAACGCATGCTAGAGCGCGACTGCGAGATGCGGCATCTGGCGAGTGATACGCAGTCAGGGAGTGCGGGCTATATCAGCTGCAAGGTGGATTCCGGTGTGTCTGGCTGCTCTCCCGTCTGTGTGCGCGACGGACTGTGGCTAAACCTGGGCGTTTTTTCGAAGGGTCTGCAGCGTCACCGCAGCAATAGTCATCCGCAACCGGTTGGTGCGTTCAGGGTCATGGACGGTGATATTTATGCGACCCTGGCCAAGCTTAAAAATAAATATAGCATCAGCAAGTAGAGTCGCAGGCACAGGCCAATCTGGATGAACGACTAGCCTTGCAGATCATTCAACTGGCGTCGTAGAAATCGGTTTTTGAAGGCGACTTGGCAGCCCGGGCAGTCTCTTCTTCGCACTTGTTGGGATCATTGCCGCACAGATCGCAAACGTAATTGGGCGTGCCCAATGCATTGCCCACACCCCCACAGGAACCTTTCAGGGGTTTACGTCCAAAAATCACGCCAATCGCCATGATGCTGACGAGAAAAAGCATCACGACAAAACTCACAATTAGCATCTGCATAATTTCACCTCACCCATACTGTACGCCCTACTCGAGGTAGGGTGCAAACGCAGTGCTGTATGACGACACGAAACCGTCCGCCGACTTTTCGATCATATACACGGCAATACCGTGAGTTTCCGCCAGAGGAAGCCCCTTCTCCGCACCGAGTACCAGAAAGCCCGTTGCCAAAGCGTCGGCGTAAGCCGCCGTCTCGGCCACCACGGTGACTGAGGCCGTCTTGTGCGTAATGGGATAGCCAGTTTTGGGATTGATGGTATGGGAGTAGCGCTTTCCATCCTTCTCAAAGTAATTGCGGTAATCACCGGAAGTCGCCAGCCCTACCCCGCTCACTCTAATCGCCTTTTCGATCCCGGCATTAAGCCCTTCCGGCCTTTCGATGCCAACACGCCACGCATCACCGCGCGGACTCTTGCCAGCAGCACGAATTTCGCCACCGATTTCAACCAGGTAGTCGCTTATGCCTTGGCGCTCAAGCCACTGGGCGACCATATCGACGCCGTAGCCTTTGGCCACTGCGGAAAGATCGACGCGCACAGGCTGTTTCAGCGTAATCTTCGGCTCAGTGAAGTCAAGCTGAAGATGTTGAAAACCAACTTCCCCCAATGCTGCGGCGATTGCCGAGTCTGCAGGAATCTGCCTTTCTCGCCCCTCCGCACCAAAGCCCCACAAATCAACCAAGGGTGAAATAGTGACGTCGAAAGCGCCTCCCGTTATCCAGCTGACCTCCATACTCAGCAGCAGGATATCTGAAAGGATTTCGCTGATTTTGCGAGCTTCATACAAAGGGAACGCCGACAGGCGGTTCACTTCGGAATCGGGGATGTAAGTGGATGTAATTTGCGAAAAGGCTTCAAGCAAAGCATCAATAGTTTGCTGACCTTCAACGCGATCAAAGGATGCCGGGGGCAAAGCACTGATATTGTATTGTGTCCCCATAGTCGCACCGCTGATCTTCCAGGCCTTGGGTTCGGCACTGCAGGAGGTCAGAATAAAAAAGAGCAGCCCGAAAGCTGCTCCCTGTGTGATGCGCGTGAAAAGCTTAACCACCAAAATCATCCAGTAGAATATTGTCTTTCTCAACACCCAGATCTTCGAGCATCTTGATACAGGCGGCGTTCATCATCGGCGGCCCGCACATATAGAATTCGCAGTCTTCAGGTGCCGGGTGATCCTTCAGATAGTTGTCATACAGGACCTGGTGGATAAAGCCGGTCATACCGTCCCAGTTATCTTCGGGCAGCGGATCCGACAGCGCCAGATGCCAATCGAAGTTCTCATTTTCCGCGGCCAGCTTGTCAAATTCTTCAACGTAGAAGGCTTCGCGCATTGAGCGCGCGCCATACCAGAAAGAAATCTTGCGCGAGCTATTCAGGCGTTTGAGCTGGTCAAAGATATGCGAGCGCATTGGCGCCATGCCGGCACCACCACCAATAAAGATCATCTCGGCCTCAGTTTTCTTGGCGAAGAATTCACCAAAGGGGCCGTAAACTGTGACTTTGTCACCGGGCTTCAGATTGAAGACCCAAGAAGACATCGCACCCGGAGGTACAGACAGGTCACTGGGGTGGGGGGTTGCACAGCGGATATTGAATTTGACGAGACCACGCTCTTCCGGATAATTCGCCATAGAATAGGCCCGAATCACGGGTTCGGTGACCTTGGATTCCAGATTCAGGAAGCCAAATTTCTGCCAGTCGCTCAGATACTCGTCTTCGATATCAAAATCCGAGTACTTCACCAGGTGCGGAGGACACTCGAGCTGTACGTAACCACCAGCTCTGAAGTCTACGTTTTCACCTTCGGGTAACTTAAGCGTCAATTCCTTGATAAAAGTCGCAACATTGGGGTTGGACACAACAGTACATTCCCACTGTTTGACCCCGAACACTTCCTCAGGAATTTCAATTTTCATATCCTGCTTAACCGGAGTCTGGCAGGACAGGCGCCAACCTTCACGAGCCTCACGAGGTGTGAAATGCGCTTCTTCGGTGGGCAGCATGGAGCCGCCGCCCTCACTGACAACGCACTTACACTGGGCGCAGCTTCCGCCGCCACCACAAGCTGATGCAAGGAACAAGTCATTGGATGCGAGCGTACTGAGCAACTTGTCGCCAGCCGGAACGGTGATGGTTTTCTCACCGTTGATTTCAATGTTTACATTACCTGAGCTGACAAGTCGCGAACGCGCGATCAAAATTACAGCCACCAGTGACAGCACGACGGCTGTGAACATACTGACGCCGAGAACGATTACCGTATTCATACTTCTCCAGTCCCCTCTCGGTTACAGATCTATGCCGCCAAAGGACATGAAGCCCAATGACATCAAACCAACAGTGATAAAAGTAATGCCCAGGCCTCGCAGACCTTCCGGCACATCGCTGTACTTCAGTTTTTCCCGAATCCCCGCCAGTGCAACGATCGCTAGCGCCCAGCCGGTACCAGCACCGGCGCCGTAGACAACAGACTCAGCAAAGTTGTAGTCGCGCTCAACCATAAACAGCGAAGCACCCATGATCGCGCAGTTAACCGTAATCAGGGGAAGGAACACGCCCAGTGCGTTGTAGAGCGCCGGCACGTACTTATCGAGAAACATTTCCATAATCTGGACGATGGCCGCGATAACGCCGATATAACTCAGCAGGCCTAGAAAGCTCAGGTCTACATCTGGAAAACCGGCCCAAGCCAGAGCACCGTCCGCCAGCAGATTGGTATAAATCAGGTTGTTGACGGGAACTGTAATGGTCAGTACCACAATCACCGCTATGCCCAGACCGATAGCAGCCTGAATCTTTTTGGAAATCGCGAGAAACGTACACATCCCCAGGAAAAAGGCCAGCGCCATATTTTCGATAAAAACAGAGCGCACAAACAGGCTCAGATAATATTCCATTACAAAGCCTCCTGAGCGCGGGTGTTGGAGCAGATCTTAAATTCGGGCTCTTCAACCTGCTCGGTTTTCCAGGCACGCAGCCCCCAGATAAAGAATCCAATCAGGAAGAACGCACTCGGCGGCAGCAACAAGAGGCCATTAGGCACGTACCATCCACCATTGTTAACGGTCTGAAGAATTTCCAGGCCGAACAGGCTGCCGGATCCAAACAGTTCGCGCACAAAGGCTACAAACAGCAGAACTACACTGTAGCCCAGACCATTGCCTATACCATCAATGAAGCTGGCTAATGGGCCGTTTTTCATCGCGAAGCCTTCCGCGCGCCCCATCACGATACAGTTTGTAATGATCAGACCAACAAAAACTGAAAGCTGTTTACTGATGGCGTAGAAATAAGCCTTTAGGACTTGATCGACGACAATTACCAGCGAGGCAATAATCACCATCTGCACAATAATCCGAATGCTGTTCGGAATGTGTCGGCGAATGGCTGAAACCGCCAGATTGGAAAAAGCAGTTACGGCGATTACCGATACGCACATTACCAGAGTAACTTTCAGACTGGATGTTACCGCGAGCGCACTACAGATACCGAGTATCTGCAGAGCAATCGGGTTGTTGTTAAATACGGGGCCGGTAAGGGTTTCCTTCATCGACACGATTACGCCTCCCCTGATTTGAGATTAGCCAGAAACTTTTTGTATCCCATTTCACCCATCCAGAACTGCAACAGATTGGTAACGCCATTGCTCGTCAGCGTAGCACCGGACAAACCGTCAACACGGTGCTCGGCACCTGGTTTGCTGGTATCCACTGAACCTTTCGCAAGGCCAATGGCAACGCCACCATCGTCGTAAACCTTTTTGCCTGGCCAGAGCCCTTTCCAGTTCGGATTGTCCACTTCACCACCCAAGCCTGGTGTCTCGCCGTGCTCATAGAAACCGAGCCCAGCCACTGTATTCAGATCAGACTCCAGCGCCAGAAAGCCATAAAGTGTTGACCACAGACCGGCGCCGTGTACGGGAAGAATAAGCTTATCCAGCTCGCCCTCGTTTTCGACAAGATACACAATGGCATAGTCGCCACGTCGCGAAATATTGGCCTGATCTTCAGCGTCGCTAAGGTCAGTCGAGGTTTCAGGATTTTTCTCCGCTTTACGCGGATCAAAATTTTCTACCTTGACTTCATTAGTGAATCGGCCGCTTTCGATATCAACGATTTTAGCGGTAATCTTTGAAGCAAATTCCTGTTCGATTTCCGCATCGCTCTGTCCGGGCTCAAGCATACCGGCCGCGGCCAAAATGTTGCTCTTGCGGTCAAGCGCTTTGTTCTTTACTTGTGCCGGCTTCAGCAGTACCGCCGCGCTCGACACTATCAGCGAGCAAACGATACAGAGAGCAACAGCAACCAGCAGCGTTTTCTTGATTGAGTCGTTACTAGCCACGTGCAAGCCTCCGTTTGATGTTCGCTTCTACAACAAAATGGTCGATCAGCGGAGAAAACAGGTTGGCAAACAGAATCGCCAGCATCATACCCTCGGGGAAAGCCGGGTTGACCACACGTATCAGCACCACCATGACACCGATCAGCGCACCGAATATCCATTTTCCGGTATTGGTCATGGAAGCGGAAACCGGATCGGTCGCCATAAAGATCATACCGAAGGCAAAGCCGCCTAGTACCAGATGCCATTCCCAGGGCAGGCTGAACATCGGATTGGTGGAATCAATACTGTTAAACAGCGTGGATAGCGTCACCATGCCTATCATCACACCCGCAACAATCCGCCAGGACGCAATGCGTGTCCACAGCAGCGCCGCGCCGCCTATAAAGATCGCCAGCGTTGAGGTTTCACCGATAGATCCGGGAATAACACCAACAAAAGCATCCCACCAGCTGAAGCTTTCACGCAGTGCCTCAACGCCTTCAGCCGCAGCCACTGACAGAGCAGTAGCACCTGTAAAGCCGTCTAACGCAGTCCACACCGCGTCACCGCTCATGCTCGCCGGATAGGCAAAGAAAAGGAAGGCACGACCGGTCAAGGCCGGGTTGAGGAAGTTTTTGCCCGTCCCGCCAAAGACTTCCTTGCCGACAACAACACCAAAACTGATGCCCATAGCTACCATCCACAGTGGAATGCTAGGCGGGCAAGTCAGTGCAAACAGTATTGAAGTGACAAAAAAGCCTTCGTTAACCTCATGGCCACGCTTCATTGCGAACAGGACTTCCCAGAAGCCGCCGACCGCGAAGGTGACAAAGTAGATGGGAGCGAAGTACCAGAAGCCGTACCAGAAGTTATCCCACAAACTCGAAGGGTCATTGCCGGCAAGCGCTGTGATCAGCCCTGTGCGCCAGCCCTCTCCCATCATCGCGCCGGTTTCCAGCATGGCTGTATTGGCTTGGAAGCCGATATTCCACATACCAAAAAACATGGCGGGGAAGGTACAAAACCAGACCGTGATCATGATGCGCTTCAGGTCAATCCCGTCACGTACATGCGCAGTGGTTTTTGTTACCGAGCCCGGTGAATAAAAAATGGTGTCTACCGCTTCATAAAGGGCGTACCACTTTTCATAGCGACCGCCTTTATGAAAGTGCGGCTCGATTGAATCAAGTAATTTTCTGAGCCCCATTATCAACCCTCATGCTCG
>JBFKDP010000092.1:0-12496 GCA_041619575.1 Litorivivens sp. | reverse complement strand
TGAGTTCGAGTGCGTGCGGGCAGAGGCCGCGGACGCGCAGGCCGATGCCTTTTTTCGACTGTGGACGCTGAAAGAAGCTGCGCTCAAATCCCGCTGTGCCGGTATTTTTTCGGGCTACTTGCGACAGCTGGATTTTTCGGCTTCGCAAGCCGTCAGCCCATGCACTGCCCAGGGGCCGGTTTGTCGGCTTGCTGCAGCGTCTTACCGTGATACGTCATTGGCGGTCACGGTCGATTCAGCGGCAGCGTTGAGGGTGTTTGAGTGGGATGGTGAAGTCCTCGCGAAGGAGAGCTATTCGCCGCGGCCTTTAGCGTTGGCGACACAGGAGTACGCCGTGAGATGGCCCGAGTCAGTATTGAATTAAGCAAAGTAGAGAAGAGAATCAGTTGAACACCAGAAATAGCGTACATTCCGATCCCGTTCCGGTGGATTGGGCCGACGTCGACCTCCCCGAGGCCTGGCCAGATAGTTTGCGCTTGTTCAGCCCGCGCGGCCTGTCTGATTTCTGGCTGAAAATTCTGCTGCGTCGGCACGAGCGGGTGCAGCTGCCAGCGGATCTGAACCTGAGTGTTGACGTGCCGAAATACGCGCAACAGGAATTTCACAACCTGCCCAACGGTGTGTATTCGCGTCGACTGACCCGGGGCTACGTCAGCGGCTTTGAAATCAGCATGCTGGGTGAACTGGGCCGTGTTCGTCGCTGGATTACGGATCAACTGATGCCGGGTACCAGCTTTCTCGACCTCGGTTGCGGCAGCGGTCGCACGGCTGCGGAAATTGTCCGCCGTGGCGCGGACGATGTATGGGGTATGGATGTCAGTCCCTACATGCTACAGCATGCGGCCACGGATATTCAGGACGTGTCCTTTGTTCAGGGGCTGCTTGAAGATATACCCTTTGAAGCAGAGCGCTTCGACGGGGTAGCCGTGTGTTTTCTTTTTCACGAAGTGCCCCCGCGCTATATCCGCCGCGGATTGGCAGAGCTTGCACGGGTGCTCAAGCCCGGTGGCAAATTGGTGGTAGTTGAGCCCTCTCCGTTGCAGTTGGAGGGTCGATGGTTGAGCCTGTTCAAGCAATATGGTTGGCGCGGTGTCTACTTCAAACTGCTGGCCAGCTTTGTTTACGAGCCATTTTTGCGGAGCTGGCACAATTTCGATATGGCGCGTGAGTTAACGGAAGTTGATTTGCAGCTTGTCAGTGATGAGGTTTCCATGCCTTTCAGAAAGCTGGTTGTTTCAAAGCCCCTCTAATATTTTCTCTGTGTTGCTCCCGGTGTGTGAGCTGCTCCACTAAAAACTGCTTTGCCGCCATCGCTGGTGGCAAATTGTAATAAATTCACAGTTTTTGGCTCGGCAGCCGCAGTAAGATGCGGGTCGCCTGGCTGTGGAGTTAATCAAATGATGCGTAGTCTTCTCCGAAACCCTGAAGCTTGCATGGCTTGTGTGGAGGGCTCCCCTGCGGCGGTGGCGGTTCACAACAAGACAGAGTGGCTGGCGCTATTTGCCGACTGCGCCGTTGTCGAAGACCCGGTAGGCTCTAAGCCGCAGATCAATTTGCGCGATAGTCGCGGTCAGAGTTCTCTTGAGCGCTTTTACGAAACCTTTATAGCGTCTAATGATATTCGTTTTCATGTGGATCATGACGTGATTTGTGCTGGGGCTGTGGTGCGAGATTTGGATATTGAGATTCGCATGTCGCCTAAAGTCATTGTTCGGGTGCCCATGCACCTGCTTTATGAGTTGACCTCTGAAACGGGTGAAGTGCGCATTAAGCGACTTGCAGCGCACTGGGAACTCGGGCCGATGGTTCGCCAGCAAATGCGCTATGGGCTGGCCAGTGCTGTCGTGGGTTTTCACGCCTTCTGGCGTATGCTCAAAAATATGGGGCTCTCCGGAGTGCAGGGTTTTGCCCAGGCGCGAGAAACTATTGGCGATGTTGGTAAGCAGAAAGTAGAGGCCTTTGTTGCCGCATTTAATAAGCGCAATGAAAGAGCGTTTGCGGCACTCTTTGCTCCCGACGGAATGGTTGCCTGGCCCTATGGGCACGACGAAGCAGCCTCTGACTGGCGCTTGCCTGGCGGTACGCTTCGCGTGGAAAAGTTACTCAGTGCTGGCAGGGTAACCAGCGCAACAGTATTTTACCAAGAGGGCGGCCAGGAGCAGCGCGGTGTCGCCCTGTTTCAGTTTGATCGTCAGAACTTGCTTTTGCGCCGGGCGCAGTTTTTCTTTGAGAGAGTTCCGGCTCCCGGTCTTCAGGCTGAGGCTTGATTAGTGCTCGTGGCCACCGGGGCCGTGGGCGTGGCCGTGTGCAACCTCGTCGGGAGAGGCGGCGCGGACATCCGTGATTTCGATGGAAAAGCGCAGGGCGCGCCCTGCTAGCGGGTGATTACTGTCGATATCAACCGAAAACTTGCCTACCTTCAATACGGTTGCCTGTTTGACACCCTGGTCATCGCGAAAGCGAACGATCTGGCCCGGCTTGAGTTTGCCCTCATGCTTGAGGTACTTGGCCGGAATGCGCTGGGTTTTGCCTTCGACGCGCGCACCGTAAGCCTGTTCAGCAGACAGTTCGACGTCAAAAGTGTCGCCGACGCTGCGCCCGGCCATCGCCTTTTCCAGCGCCGGCAGGATATTATTGGCGCCGTGAAGGTATAGGCTGGCGTCGCCACCCGAGCTGCTCTCGATGACTGTGCCATCAACGTCGGACAGGGTGTAGTGAAAGGATACGACACTGTTTTTGGCGATTTGCATGCTGCGCACTCCATAGAAAGGCGCGTATACTATAAGGCCGCCGAGTAAATTAATAGAGTGCCGGGTCGGCGCCTTTTCAAAGAGCAATTATGGCGGATATCCTACCATTCAAACCGCGCAAGCCAGTTAAATCCGCTGGCAAGGGCAGCACCTTGTGTCGTGAGGGGCATCACAGTTGGAAGGTAGAGACGGCTAGCCGTTTTGATGTGAAAAAAGGCAAGTTGGTCACGATTTATCGCTGTCGGCGCTGTGGTGCGAATAAGACCACGGCGCATTAACGGGGTCCATCAGCGGTTGCACACCTGTTCTGCGATTTCGCTAAGGATGCGTGCGGATTCGTCGGCGCCCTCGACAGCCTTGATGACGAGCGCCAGTCCGAGCAAGTGCTCCATCAGTACGGCTTTCATCGGTACGTTGTTGTTTTGGGCTTCTTCGCGCAGGAACATGAAGGCCTGAGCGCTGATATCGTCCAGCACGGCCTGCTGGGAGGCCTCCTGAAACTGCTTCAGATTTACCACATTTCCCTGTGTGCTCATGGCGTTTCCCCTTGGTTAATTCATCATTTGTTACGTTGACAGTGAGTATATGGAGCACAAGACTTGCTGAAACTAAGGGAATACCCGTAAATTACGCGCTAAATTCGAAACAGCCTGTTGCCAGAATGCGCGGTAGAACAGGCCGGCTATTTGGAAATAATTCATGGAAAATCAAACATCTATCTCTGAGGATGGCGTAGAACAGCTGGCGCTTAAGGCCTACACGGAAAAAGCGTACCTGGACTACTCCATGTACGTCATTCTCGATCGTGCGCTGCCCAATATTGCCGATGGCCTCAAGCCCGTGCAGCGTCGTATTGTCTACGCCATGAGCGAGCTGGGTCTTAAGGCGACGGCGAAGTACAAAAAATCCGCGCGAACCGTGGGTGATGTCATCGGTAAATTCCACCCCCACGGTGATTCAGCGGCCTATGAAGCCATGGTACTGATGGCTCAGAACTTCTCCTACCGTTACCCGCTGGTCGATGGCCAGGGCAACTGGGGTTCCCCGGACGATCCTAAATCCTTCGCCGCGATGCGCTACACCGAATCCAAGCTGGCTCCCTACGCCGAAGTTCTGCTGTCCGAACTGGCACAGGGAACGGTTAATTGGACGCCGAATTTTGATGGCACGATGGACGAGCCCGCGGTGTTGCCGGCGCGCGTGCCGAATGTTTTGTTGAACGGTACTACCGGCATTGCGGTCGGTATGGCCACCGATATTCCCCCCCACAATCTTCGTGAGGTGGTTAACGCCACTATTGCACTGTTGGATTCGCCCAAGGCCAGTGTTGCGGATTTGTGTGAGCATATTCAGGGCCCGGATTATCCCACCGGTGCTGAGCTCATTACGCCGCGGGATGAAATCAGGCAGATGTATGAAAACGGCCGTGGTTCGCTGCGTATGCGTGCCAAGTGGCACACCGAGGACGGAGATGTTGTCGTCAGCGCGCTACCCTATCAGGCGTCCGGTTCCAAAGTGCTTGAGCAGATTGCCGCGCAGATGCAGGCGAAAAAACTGCCGATGGTTGCCGACTTGCGCGACGAATCCGATCACGAAAACCCGACCCGCTTGCTGATCATCCCACGCTCAAATCGAGTGGACCTTGAAGCGATGATGAATCACCTTTTTGCCACAACTGATCTGGAGCGCACCTATCGCGTCAATATGAATGTGATCGGCATTGACGGTCGCCCCCAAGTCAAACCGTTGAACAAACTGCTGGGGGAGTGGCTCGAGTTCAGAACCGAAACAACCCGTCGCCGTCTTCAGTTCCGCTTGGACAAGGTGTTGGCGCGCCTTCACATTCTGGAAGGTTTGCTGACAGCCTTTTTGAATATTGATGAGGTCATTGCGATTATTCGCAGCGAGGACAAGCCCAAACCGGTCTTAATGGAGCGTTTTGGACTGAGTGACCTGCAGGCCGAGGCCATTCTAGAGCTAAAATTGCGACACTTGGCCAAGTTGGAGGAAATGAAGATCCGCGGGGAGCAGGATGAGTTGGCTGCCGAACGCGATACGCTTGAAGCGACACTCGCTTCCTCCCGCAAGCTCAAAAACCTGATTCGCAAAGAACTGAAGGCTGTAGCCGATGAGTACGGCGATGATCGGCGCTCGCCGTTAGTCAGCCGCGAGGAAGCCAAGGCCTTTTCCCAAGAAGAGCTGATGCCCGTCGACCCGGTGACGGTGGTGTTGTCCGAGAAGGGCTGGATTCGTGCCGCGAAAGGCCACGACATCGACCCGGTCGGGTTGAGCTACAAATCGGGTGATGGTTTCAAATTGCTAGCCCGAGGCCGCAGCAATCAGCCGGTCATTGTGCTAGATAGTAGCGGACGCTCTTATACTTTGGCCGCGCACACGCTACCTTCGGCTCGGGGGCAGGGTGAACCGATCACCGGGCGCATCAACCCGCCTTCAGGCGTCGCTTTTAACGGCATGCTAATGGGAGCTGACGATCAGCGTGTTCTCCTGGCCTCCGATGCGGGCTATGGTTTTGTAGCGAAACTGAGCGACCTGCAAAGTAAAAACAAGGCGGGTAAGGCCGTGCTGACCCTGCCAAAAGGCGCGCACGTTCTGAATCCGGTGCTGATAGATGGCTCTAGGGACTACGTGGTTGCGGTGACAACCGAAGGTCGTATGTTGGTATTTTCATTGGCCGACCTGCCTGAAATGTCACGGGGCAAAGGCAATAAAATGATCGGTATTCCCAGTGCGCGGGTAGCCGCCAGAGAGGAGTATGTCGTGTCCGCTACGGTAGTGGGTGAGTCTGATACGCTGCGCGTCTACTCGGGTAAGCGCTACCTGAACATGAAGTTCTCCGAGCTCGATCACTATGTAGGGGAGCGCGGACGCCGAGGCCATAAACTGCCGAGGGGCTTTCAAAAAGTCGATGGCCTGGAAATTAACCCGGACTGATAGATGAGGCTGGAGTTCAGACCGCGTTGGTCAGTTCTCCAGCGTCTGCCTCTAATTGCCTGCGCAGTCGTGTGAGTTGTTTTTCCAAGAGCGATTGATAGCGAACTTTCAATGTCAGCGTGTCATCGCTCCAGTCGACCCACTGATTCAGCAGTTCCTTCATTTCGCCGCTCAGTCTGGTTTGCATGCCGGCTGAGGCTGGCAGCTGTGCCAGCGAATCCACCAGGGCAGCTTGACTAGCCGCCAGCGCAAAGCGGCTGCCCTTGGCGCGAACAAGGCCGATGCGGGCTGAGGCGCCAAGGTCGCTGTCCAGCTCCTGCAGCAGCCAGCCACAGCAAAGTGCACGCAGCAGTGGTTCGTCGGCCCCCTGCAGTGCGTTGAAGCGAAGGCTCACACCATCGTTGCGCAGAACGTCCAGTTGGCCGTGATAGAGGCGACTCAGGGAAAGCGCTGCCTGATAGCTTCGGTGCAGCCGCTTGTCCAGCTCCGCTTTGCCCCATTGCTGATTAAGGCGCGGGAAATGCTGCCAGTGCACATGAAGCACTATCCAATCGCAGGTCTGCGAGGTGAGCTGCAGCAGTTCCGCTTCGCCTTGGTGAACGGTGCGCAGCAATTCCCCCATGCTGTCATTGCCACTGTAGCCGAAGAATTCCGGTTTTTCGCTGGGGCGCAGCAACTCGTCTCTGGCGCGCTGAAACAGGCGGTCAAGTTTACTGCCACCCATAAACAGCAAAGCGGCGGCCAGGCTGGTCAGAACTGCGGCCAGAATAAAAAGTTGCGCATTGAGGGTGGCGCGGTCACCGCGGCTGATGCTGCCGTCAAAACCGATGGCAACATTGCCGGCAATGTCTTTCCCAAGATGGATGTCGCTGCTGAACATCTGTAGCTCGGGCCGATATTCGCCAGCCTCGACGATAATGCGCTGCTCACTGTCGACGATGCGGGCGTAGTGAAGCAGTGGATTTTGCAAGTGCAGTCTCAACACGCTGAGCAGTGCCAGTTTGTCGGTTTGCATCAGGCCCTGTTGCGTCTGGTAGGCAATTTGTTCTACCCACTGGCGTGCCAGCAGGTCTTGCTGTTGCTCCATGAGTTGTTCATTGCCGCGCGCACTGGCAGTCAACAGCAGCAAACTGTGCAGTGCAAGCAGAGTAACGGCAAGTAGTGCGCACTTTGTAGGTAGCGTCAGCGCCAGCAGGCTGGTGCGCAGACGGTAGATTAGATTCTTGACGAAAGCAGACATACTCTTTGACATCGCGGACTTGGCCGCCAGTATAACGAAGTTGCACGCCAATGGTGTGAATAAGCCCCAGCCGCTACAATACAGCCTTTTATGGCGAGCGGCTCTGATTCCGTGCTGCCGCCGGTAACTGTGTTAAGGGCTTCGTGTGAATGAAATAATTCTGATCAATATTGCGGGTGATGACCGGGCCGGCGTGACCAGCTCCATTACCTCGATTCTGGGTGCCTACGAAGTCAATATACTCGATATCGGGCAAGCCGTTATTCACGATACGCTGTCGCTGGGTATTCTGATTGAAGTGCCTGCCAGCAAGGAATCCTCGCCGATCCTGAAAGACATCCTGTTTCGTACCCACGAGCTGGGTTTTCAGGTGCGATTCTCGCCGGTTTCTGCCGAAAGTTATGAGCACTGGGTGTCAGGTCAGGGCAAACAGCGGCATATATTGACCTTGCTTGCCCGAAAGATCACGGCCAGCCACCTGGCCAAAGTGACGGCCATAGTTGCCAACTACGGTTTGAACATAGACCGTATTGACCGCTTGTCGGGCCGTGTGCCTCTCCAGGGCGTTGATCAGCAGAGTAAGGCGTCGGTTGAGATTTCCGTGCGCGGAAGTCTCAGTGATATCGGCGAGTTCCGGCAGGCAATTATGCATCTGGCCAGTGAGCTCGATATTGATATTGCCTACCAGGAAGACAATATGTACCGCCGTACCCGGCGATTGGTCGCCTTCGATATGGACTCGACCCTGATCGAAGCAGAGGTCATCGATGAGCTGGCCGCCGCGGCCGGAGTGGGTGAGCGGGTGGCCGAAATCACCGAGCAGGCCATGCGCGGGGAAATTGAATTTGCCGAAAGTTTCCGGCGGCGTGTTGCGTTGTTGAAGGGGCTTGATGCCAGCGTACTTGAGTCGATTGCGGACAATCTGCGTCTCAGCGAGGGCGCCGAAAAACTGGTCTCCACGTTAAAGCAGCTGGGCTATAAAACCGCAATTCTGTCCGGCGGTTTTACCTATTTTGGTGAGTATCTGCAGCGCAAGCTTGGTATCGATTATGTCTATGCCAACACCCTGGATATTGAGGCTGGTCGCGTAACCGGTGAGGTATCGGGCAGGATTGTTGACGGTGCGCGCAAGGCGGAATTGCTGCAGGAGCTGGCGGACCGTGAAGGGATAAAACTGGAGCAGGTCATCGCGGTTGGTGATGGTGCCAATGATCTGCCGATGCTAAGCATTGCCGGTTTGGGTATTGCCTTTCGCGCCAAGCCCATCGTGCGTGAGAACGCCAACCAGTCAATCAGTACGCTCGGCTTGGACGGTATTCTCTATCTGTTGGGGATCAGTGACCGGCATACAGACCGAGAATGAGCCTGTGCAATCGGCGACTTTAGTCCTCGCCGAAATCGTAGTCCATCGCCTGACTTGGCGGGTGGATGTAACTGCCCTGCACATAATCGGGTTTCAATTGCCACAGAGTGGCCAGGGCAGCGGCACTCTCCACGCCGGTCACAATGGCCTTGCTGCCGGCTTCCTGTACGCCCTGAATTGCCGAGCTCAAGCCGTCACTGTCCTGAATGTCACGATCAAGTTTGGTCAGCAGTGGCTGCAGTTGTGTCAGTGTATTTTTGTCGTCGGCTGGATTGTTGCTGCGCAGAGAAAGGTTGGCGCCGAGCGCGCGGAATTTGTCGGCAAAGGCGCGTGCCGGCTTCAGCGCTTTGGCGCAGCTTTCCGTCCGGAACTGAAAGACCAGTGCATCGGCCTCGAGCTTCGCCGCCTTGAGGGCGACGCCAAGCCAGGGCGTCAGGCCCTTGTCGCGAAATACATTGCTACTGAGGTTGATGATCAGGCGTGTATTTTTTCCGACGTTGTGACTTTGCAGCATTTGCTTGGTGGCTTCGACGATGATCCAGCGGTCCAGTTCGGTGTTGTCGCCGAGTGTCTCGAAAGCCGTGATCAACTCCTCGCCGCTGATTTCGCCGGGCTCCTGATCTTTGAGGGCCAGACTGATTTCATAGTAGTGCTTTTCGTCTTCGGCCAGACTGACAATCGGCTGGAAAAGCAATTGCAGGCGCTTGTCTGACTTTGCGTCTTCAAACAACACGGCAGGGTCTTCGGTGAGTGTCAATGTCTGACGCGCGCGCACGTAGAGTTCGGCTTTGTTGCCGTTGCCACCAGCAAAATCCCGTATTTCTTCGCAGAGAGCGATGGCCTCGTCCAGGAGTTTCTGCCCGTTAAGCTGTTTGCTGGTGCCGAGGGGCAGTACCGCAATGCTAAGCGTGTAACTGATAAGGCTGCTGTCTACACTGGCGCTGCGCTGAGCCGCCTGCTGGCAGAGTGAGCTCGCCTTAGCCAGTGCTTCTTCGCTGCTATACCCGCTGATGATGCTGCCAATAGCATCGCTGGCGACTCGGCCGAACTCGGCTTTCGGTAAAAACTCGATCAGCAAGTCAGCCAGATCCTGGATGATCAGATCGGCACCGCTGATGCCATGCTCGGCCCGGAGCTCTGTGTAGTTGTCGAGGCTGATCAATAGCAGAGCGCCTTCCAGACCGCGCCCGAGGCCATGGGCGGCGACGTCCTCCAGCCTTTGGGTAAAGCGATCGGAAGTACTGAAACCCGTTGTGGTGTCCTGGCTGGCATTGCCGCCGACATTGCTGTCGGCGTTTTCATCGTGCAAGGCGAATTGCACGCAATCTTCGCCATCGAGGGTGGTCATGGACAGCAGCATATTTACCTCGATGCTGCTTCCATCCTGCTGGTGTGCGTTTAAGCTTATTTGTGTGTTGCTGTTCGCCGCTTTGTCGAGGCCGCGCAGCGCATTTTTCAGTCTATCCTGATCCTGTTCATCGATCAGGTCGATAATGGGCAGGCAGTCGAGGTCGTCTGCATCGTCGAAGCCGAAGGTTGCTGCAAAGCTCTTGTTGACGCTGATAATCATCCCGTCAGCGACATAGGCGATAGCGTCGTCGGACTGGGACATAATCAGTTCGCTGCGTTCCTCGGCAGCTTCGAGCTGGGCTTCAGTGGCTTTTAGGCGGCGCCGGGTCTGTAGTGCCCAGAATTCGCGCAGGCAGCTGCGGGCAACTCTCGCGTTGTCGTCAGTGTTGAGAACGTCGGCAATTTGATGATCGGGCAGCAATTCGGCGTCGTCACTGAGTACGATAACCGGTAAGTCGACGGGGTTGTTCTTGATTGCATCGAGGCAGGTTTGCAAGTCAATTGGCGCGTCTGACTGATTGAATAGAAGTAGGTCGGGCTTGTCGTTGCGAATCGCGTGGCCGAGTGCGCCCATTTCGCTGGCGAAATTGTGGCGACAGACATAGCCAAGCCGGTGGAATGCGCTGACAAGCGCGGCAGCTCGGTTCTCGCTTATGCCGATAAACAAGGCGTTCAGGGTATTACTATTCATTACAACTACTACTTGGTGGCCTGTTTAGAGGTTTTCCCACAAATTGTCGAAATCCTGCTTTTTCTTGTTCTTATTGTCTTGCGGACTTTCTTCCACGTCGGGCAGCGGCAAGCTGTCGTCGCTGTTTTGTCGGTCTGCATCGCTGCCTTCGGTTTTCACCATAGCGGCGAATTCGTACAGGCCAAGGCTGGCAGTGTTGACAAGGCAAGTTCGCAGTTTAGCGCGGTAACTCTGGCCGGGTCGGTTGAGCTCCAAAGCGTCGCCCTCGTCGAACGCAGACCTTTGTACCAGAATTCTCTGAGGCAGGCCACTGTCGCGGTCGGGCGGTAGCATCAGTGCGCGTTGATGCTCGCCCACGGCGAGTCCGGAGCGAACTTTGCGGGCGCTATAAGCGTCTGCGGTCGTGGACAGCACTTCCAGGCCGAGCTGGTTACTGTTGTCGTCGACCTGCTTGACCCAGCGGATGACGCCGACGGACCAGGTATGTTCAGCTTCTTCACGCAAGCCTACGACATCACCAGTGTTCAGTTTCACCGCTTCGCTGCTGGGCCATTCAATGCAATAGCCGCGATCGCTGGAGTTGACCATGCGTGCGCGATAAAAGCGATAGGCTTGGGTGCTTTGGTTGCTGCCGGCGGGCTTGCTATTGTTTTCGTAGGAAATCGCTTCGACGAGAACAGCGTCGGCCTTGGTGCCGCGGCTGTCGCGATCGCGGACGTCAGACGGTGCCGCCTGGGACCAGCCGTCGCGATTGGGGTCGAAACGCTTGCGCAGGCTTAAATCGTCAGTCAGCTCAATGGCATCTATACCGCCCACGTGCTCCTGGCGCATCATCTCGGAGAAGGGTAGCTCGCCGGCGACAAAGTAATGGGTTGAAAAAAGGCCCAGTGACAGCAGCAGGTCGTCTTCGCGGTCAATCCTTACGGAGTGGCGCTGCATCATAGTGCTCCATGAGGCATGGAGGTGGCTGAGCAGGCCTATGCTGACGTCTTCTTTGTCTTTCGGACGGCCCTGCTTGAGTTTCTCTTCCAGGAAATTGCACAGGGCCTGGGAATCGATGCCCAGCCAGCCCGAGGCATTATCGCAAAGCTCGCGGTAGGCCGGTGGCGCATCCCGGGTCGGATTGAACAAAAAGACGCAATTTTCCAGTGAATCGCCGCGCACACGGGCCTTTTGTGTCCAGGTGCTCAGGTGAGTGAAAACCTGGGCCTGATTGTGTTGGCGCAGCTGGTGGGGGCGGGCAGTAAACATCAGCATGGGACGCAGGTAACACTGCTCTAGTGTGGTGCTGCCCCAGATGTCGTCGACCACTTTTTCGCGCCCCAGCTTGTGTTTCAGGGCCTGATAAAACAGTTCGTGGATGGTCTTCCAGAAGCCGGGTTCTTCGTCGCGGTAAAGTTGAAAATTCCGGAGCAAGACCAGGCTGTGCTCGGTGATGGCGCGGTGAAAGGTGGTGGCTAGTAGATCCTTGGGGCGGCGCAGTCGATGCAGGCCCAGAAACTGATTGGCGGCAATAGTGTAACCAATAGCCATCTGCTTGTTCAGGGTGTCAGCCAGCTGTGCAACTTTGCGTGATTTTTCCGGCAGGATGATTGGTTTGTTCAGGAAGTGTTTTTCGAGGCCGCGGTTGGAGACATGCACGCTGTTACGCATCTGCTCCAGAATCTGGAGGCGGTCTTTGGGTGAGCACTTGACCTTGTTGAATTCGACCAGAGCCATGTAGAGCTGGCGCGTGATTTCTCCGAGGTTGGCGCTCGGGAGCGATTGCAGCCAGCGTGCGGCGCTGTCTTTGTTCAGTTCGAACAGACTATGCTTGTCCAGAGACTGCTGGGGCAGCGGTATATGTATCTCGATATGGTTCGACATTCTCGCCTGTAACGTCACCCTGCCGCTTTCCACAGCAGTTCATCTTTATACGCGAAACACCAAGCGCAGCCATAATTGCCCAGCCGGCAGGGTCTTAAAGCGGTACTTTAAAGCCGACTTTCGGGTCTTCCCGCACCAGTTTGGGCACCAGGTAGCCGGGAAGCCTTTGCATCATTTGCGTATGCAGAGTCCGGGCTGAGTCATCCGACAACTCGAAATGGGCGGCGCCCTGTACTCGATCCAGTACATGAAGATAATAGGGTAACACACCAGCATCAAAAAGT
>JBFKDP010000091.1:0-12792 GCA_041619575.1 Litorivivens sp. | reverse complement strand
TCGTTGCGGCCGTGCGCGGCACGCCCACCACTCTCAACGAACTGCTGAACATCGCCGCCAATGTCCCCCTACCCGCCAGCGACCGCCTGAACAACTACCGATACTTTGACCAACAGACTGAATCTTCAGCAATCTTCGGGCAGGCGACGTGGAACGTGACCGATTACCTGGCGCTGATTGCCGGATCGCGCTACTCGGAAGAAACCAAAGACGTGCACGCGATACTGACCCACAACAATTTTGTAGCGGAACGCTTTTTTGCCCAGTTTTTATTTGAAGAACCCTACAACGAAAGACGATCGCGCAAGGAAACAGACTTCTCACCCAAATTGAGCCTGCGTTATGAGCCTACAGAGGATATTACCTTTTATGCGACCTGGGCCAAGGCCTTCAAGGCAGGCGGCTTCAATGAGGCAGCGGTAGCAGCCGACAATCTGGAGTTTGAACCCGAGAAAGCTGAAACCTTCGAGGCGGGCAGCAAAATGCGCTTGCTCAATGGCGCCGCTACGTTGAACATTGGCCTGTTCAGTACCGACTTCGATAATTTGCAGGTCAGCCTGTTTAACGGCACTAACTTTTCGGTGGGCAATGCCGCCTCGGCCAAATCCCGCGGGGTGGAAATTGAATCGCAATTATTGCCGGCTCCCTGGCTGGCCCTGAACCTGTCAGTGGCTTATCTCGATGCCCGCTACAAGTCCTTCCCTGACGCACAGTGTATTGCAACCAGCGGCGAATCGGCCTGTGACTTGAGCGGCGAGCGTCTGACCCGGGCGCCGGAGTGGGAATCGACACTGGTGCAGCGCTGGAACCTTACCCGCCTGATTCCAGGCCTGAGCGACTTACCTTTTACGCTGGGGCTGGGCCTCGATGCCACCTTTCGAGATTATCAATATTTCAGCACCGACCTCGACCCCCTGGATGCGCAGGGAGCCACCACGGAGGTCAATGCGAACCTGAGGGTTTCCGGTCTGGATGACGACTGGTCAGTCACGCTGCTGGCGCGCAATATCACGCGCCGCGAAATTCAGGCCCACGGGCAAGACGTCCCCCTGCAACCAGGAACACACTTTGGCACCATGAATCCGCTCGATCGTTATTTTGTCGAGTTCATGATGCGCTGGTAGCGCTATTCGCGCTTGAACAACAGCAGAAAACTGGCGAAGGCAGGCACGTCGATTACGCCATTCGCCAATTTGAGATCGCCTGACGCCAAGACCCCCGGCACCCCGCGGGCCTGCATCAACACGTCCACCATCACGTCAGTGGTGGTTGTTACGGCAATGTCCGGTTGTGCCCAGCTCGCCAGTTCAGTGCCCTCACTGATGACAGCCACCCCACGGCGCACGTGCACACCAAAGCGCTCACCGGTATCCGTAAAATCGAATACAACCCGGGTATCCTTGTTCTGGCTTTCCTGTGCGTCCAGGTTGACTGGCAGCGATGCCAAGACGTCGCCGATGGGCAGCGATTTGGCAAAGGCCAGTGAATCGGCTTTCAGCGCTGGCGGCAGAACCTCAATCTCACCCAGCAGCTCCCCTGCCTGTGTGAGATAAAAATGGCGATCATTCGGGTTCTCACTGCGGTAAGCCAGAGCGCGGTAGGCTTCGGCCTTCATAGCGCGCATCTGCTTGCTGTCTTTGAGCGCCAGCACATGACTGGCGAGTTCTGCCGCCCACTGGTAGCGCTGGTCGGCGACAGCCTCTTCCACCAGCTCGCTTACGCGTTCGAGACCGCCCATTGCGGCCACCATTTCCGCCCCTCGCTGGGCCGGAGAAAGTGGGCTGAGCGCGACCGCATCACCGCCAAACCAACCCAGATAGCCGTTAAAAATATTGCGCACTGACCAGGCCACTCGCCCATAGTGTTCCTGCAGCCAGGGGTGATTTTTCAGGTGTGGCGGCAAGGTGACAAACTGCACTAACTCGTCCGGACCCATACCACGGTTAATGCCGCGAATACTCTGGTCGTGCACAAACTGGATGGCATCGCGGTAATCCCGCAGCAGTTCAGCCACCTGCTGCTCTCCGCTGACAGGCAGGGTGTGACTGGGAACCAGATGCAGCGGCTTCAACGCCATCATTTTATCCAGGCTATAGGCCCACTGCAGAACGTCGCGATAAAGAGTGCCGCGAATGGTGTAAAGATTGGGAAAGGCCTTGTAGATATTGTCACCAGGTAGCAGTACGCGTTTCTCGGGCAACCAGACAAATAATTGATCATTGGTTTCACCGGGCGCGTGAATCAGCTCTACCTTGATACCCGCCAGAGTGACGCTGAGCCGTTCAGCAAACGTCACGTTAGGCCGCAGCAGCGCAATGGTGCCGCCGCTGTGTCCGCCTTGTGCCAGATACGGTCCTATGCCGGCGTTAACCACGCCATCGGGGCCGCCGGGCAACTCGGTGCCAAACATGCGGGCACTGCGCGTCGCGATAGCGGGGCGAATAATATTGGCAAAGCGGTTGATGTAATAATTGGTCGTGTCGTGAGCGTAGATTGGCAGATTTTCAGGAATGCCTTCGGGGAAAAAGCCGCCACCACCAAATACGTGGTCGGCGTGATTATGCGTGTAAATCAACGCCCGGATGGGTTTGTCTGATATCTGCCGGAAGGCTTGATAGACCTCGCGCGCGGATTCGGCGCTTTCGGTCACGTCAACGATCACCAGCCCCTCGTCGCCCTCCAACATAATCGAGTTCGCCAGCGCATAGCCGATGGCCACATAAACACCATCAGTCACCTTCTCGACACGCTTATCGAAAACCTCAGAGTGACGTTCAAGGGCCGGATTGACCTGACCCTGCGCAGGCGGGGCATTTTTGACCGAATCCGAACAGGCCGCCAGCATCACAAGCAGCAGCCCCAGACATAGTGATCGGTAGGACATTGCCTCTTCTCCGTATTGTTATTCTTTTGCAACGTCTGACACAGCGTCGCCTTTTCCCAAGCGGTCTGCGGCAGGTACACTCCATTGACCCTGTACCAAGCTACAGGCTTTAGACTGCAGGTCAGCTCAGCGGAGTCTCTACCATGACATACACGATCGGAAAACTCAGCAAACTCACCGGCTGCAACATTGAAACCCTGCGCTATTACGAGCGAGAGGGCTTAGTGCCCACGCCACCGCGCGGCAGCAACGGTTACCGATATTACAACGACGAGGCTATTTCGCGCGTCAAATTTATTCTGCACGCCAAACGGCTGGGTTTTTCCTTAAAGGAAATTGACGAACTGCTATCCATCCGCGTCGAAAAAGACGCCAAGACCTGCGCTGACGTCAAGGAAATTGCGCTGGGAAAACTAACCATCATTCAACAGAAGATTCAGGAACTGGAAACGATGTATCACGCCCTGGATCGGGTGGCGCAATCCTGCGACGGCAGTGCCAACTCAGCACATTACTGCACCATATTGCAGTCACTGGAAGCAGAGGGCTTTGAAAAGGGCGAAACTTAACCGCGGCACCGTTTACCGGGCCGCTAACGAGCGGTTTGAAACCATTTAAAGAGTGGGGTTAACCCACTTTAGGCATTGCAGTTTTCAGGCGTTTGTAAAGTTTTGTATTACGCTTGATTGCCTTGTGTTTGGCATAGGCATCAACCGCCTTTTCCCAGGCGCCATCTTTACCGTGCGCATTGAGCGAAAAGCTGGTGCACACCGTCTTTTTCTCAACCTGAGAAGCAATACCCACCTGAAAAATCGGGGTCAGATTGCCGCTTTTTTCAGTTTTCAGAAGGTAACTGATGCCTTTGACGGTACCGTCGGGGTTAAAGCAGCGATCATCTTTATTGGCTTCACGCGCTTTAATTTGCGCCGCCTCCAATTCGCGATCGCGTTCGATGGCCTTTTTCTCGACAGCCTTTCGCTTAGCACCAACCAGCCGTTTGCCGGCTTCTTTCAGAGAGAAGTACTCCTGATACAGCGTACCATCGACGGTCCTTCGTACCCGATAGCCATAAAATGCTTGATTATCCAATAATTTAACGCTCATAGCTTTGCATTAGCCTCCCGCATGATGCACCAGTTTTGCTACGTTAGTTTAGAGAGCTCGGCGCCGCAGGGGGCGCCGACAGTGGCGTCTAACTGTACGCCTGTTTCTTAAACCTGTAACGGCATTATTCACACGCCGTGATCCATATCAAGTGCCGGAGTACTCTGCTGATGCGGGGCCCCAACAATTTTGGCCGGAACACCCGCTACCGTAACATGCTCGGGCACATCATCGAGCACCAGACTGCCACCGGCTATTTTTACGCCATCGCCAATACGAATATTGCCCAGCAATTTTGCCCCGACACTGATCAACACACCATTGCCCACCTGCGGATGACGGGGATTGTGCGCCGTACCACTCCCACCCAATGTCACGCCATGCAGCATAGATACATCATCACCGACACTTGCCGTTTCACCAATCACCACCCCGGTTGCATGGTCGACCATAATGCCCCGACCTATGCGCGCAGCCGGATGAATGTCCACATCCAGCGTTACAGAAATACGGTTCTGCAAAAACAGGGCCAATGAGCGGCGCCCCTGCTGCCACAGCCAGTGAGCGAAGCGATAGCCCTGTATGGCCTGATAGCCCTTAAAGTAGAGCACGGGCAAAGAATAGTAATTGCAAGCGGGGTCACGGTCGTAATGGGCGTGTATATCAGCCACAGCGGCCTGCAGAATGCCTGGATTGTCTGACAGGGCGGTGTCGAACACCTCGGTCAGCGTCATCTCTGGAACACTGTCACAACCAAGCCGGGTTGCAATATGAAAGCTCAGGGCCGAGGCCAGGCTGTCGTGATTAAGTACATTGGCGTAAAAATAGCTGGCCAGATACGGTTCACGCGCACTGAAACCGCGCACTTCTTCCCTGATTTTCTGCCAGAGCTCTTCCGTGTCGTACTCTTGCGTCATTATTGCCCCCTAGCTGCGCTTGCCAGCTCACTGGCGCAGACTGGCGCCCTGACAAAACGCTGGTAAATGTCACGCCAGTGTTTGCGCAGCGCTGACCACAGTTCAACGTCGGTGCGCTGGTCCAGCACAGAAAATAACGCGTCTTCCGACAACACCCCTTCGCATTCAAGGGCCAGGGGTGCATAACTGAGGTGCCAGCGCTCCGGCGCAATACCACCTGCATCATATGCATAGGGTCGGTAAAAATCTTCCGCCAGCCCTTTGGCCATGCAGGTATCCAGCCAAGTGTGCATCCGCTGAAAGGGCCCGCCATCGTCCACTTCCGCCGGCGTTAACTGCACCGCGTAATCTGGGGCGACGGCGGCCGCATCAAACACATCCAGGTCAGTGCCCCAGTGATGGCGCGATGCGCCGGGCAGAGCTGACCAGCGCAGTATTGCCTGCGCCCAGCCCCAGTCGTCAAAGTCTTTGCGCCGTAAAACCTGCCCCTTGGCACCCAGCACATCGCGCTCGCCCCTCGCCTTGGCATTCCAGATCGCCCGTTGTCGCTCAAAAGAGCGATAGCAGCTCACGGCCCGCAATTCGAAACCGGCTTCGCTGGCACGAGACTGCAAGCGCCTGAAAGCAACGACGACATCAGGATGCAGCCGATGTGGTCCGCCCAGAACATCGAGAAACTGTTCATCGCAGCCGGTAATTTGTGAAAGGTTCACACACCCTCTCCCACTGTGTCTAATGACGATTGCGCCTGAGCCCTGCATACTAGGGGATTATTTTGGCACGGACGAATTCTGCAATGGCTGAACACAAAAAGCGAATTGCCCTTGCACTGGGTAGTGGCAGCGCGAGGGGTATGGCCCACATTGGTGTCATTCAGCGCCTGCGTGAGCTCGGTATCGAACCCGATATCGTTTGCGGTACGTCAGCAGGTGCGTTGGTGGCTGCGGTACACGCCTGCGACAGGCTCGACCACTTTGCCAATTGGGTTAGTGGCCTTACCAACAGCGATATCCTCCACTATATGGACATCCGTCTGCTTGCAGCCGGTGGCGTCGCCCACGGCGGCCGACTGATCGATTTTTTTAAAAAGCACTACGGCAATCCTAATATTGAAGACCTGCCCATCCGTTTTGCCGCTGTCGCAACAGATCTTTACCGCGGCCGCGAAACCTGGCTGCAGGAAGGCCCGGTCTGGGATGCGGTCCGGGCCTCTATTGCCATCCCCGGCATTCTGGTGCCGGTAGCGCAGGATCATCACTGGCTGGTTGATGGCGGCTTGGTCAACCCCGTACCGATTTCCGTAGGGCGCGCTCTGGGTGCTGAAACCATAATCGCCGTCAATCTGAACAGCGACCTTGTCAGCAACAAGACGCGCCGTCGCGCCGACGACAATACTGCACCTTTGCCTGAAGCACCGCGAGAGGAAGCGCGGGATGAAGACGAGGATGAGAACGAATTTTCCATGCTGAGCCGGCTTGGGCAATCAATCAAAGGGGCAGCGACCAACCTCTGGAGCAGCGGCGACAAGGTCGAGGCTCCGGGCACCCTGAATGTGATGCTGAGCGCCATCAATGTGATGCAGGATCGTATTACCCGAAGTCGTATGGCCGGCGAACCAGCCGATGTCACCCTGTCGCCACGGCTGGGCCATATTGGCTTTATGGAACTCAGTCGCGCTGGTGATGCCATCGCCGAAGGCCGCGCCGTGGTAGATCGCATGTGGCCTGAAATTGAATATGCACTGGCATTGGCTGAAGATCATAAGCGACCGCCTGATCCACGTGAACGCTTACCTGCCGACGATCTGGATCCCAGCAAACTGGTCAGTGCCACCATGGCAAAAGTCGCACCTCCTGAAGATGCCGTTTAAGCGCCTCCCGGAAGCTTAATCCGGGCAGCGCATCTTGCCTTGGCCCACCAAAACGGCACCGCCCCCTATACGCACCGACAAGGCGGCAGTAGCGTGCTGGTCAAACTCTACCTTCAGCAGGCTTTGCCGGGTTGTGCTGCGACCACGCTCAACCCAGAGTGCGTGAGTGCCCTCTGCCAGCTTTTGCACCTTGACCAGAAAGGCCGCAAAGGCAGGGATTGCTGCGCCCACCGGCGGGTCATCTTCATTGGAACGCCCGGCACCCAGCAACCGCAGATGAAAATCAGCCTTGGGGGATTCTGTCTCACGGCAATAGACGAGAATTTCATTCACGGGAACGGATGAAGCGCTGCTCTGAGCCCAAGCCTCGGCGTGATAACGAGCCCGGTAAACCGCATCCAGTGAACGCAGTGGCACAATCAAATAGGGTGTATCGCAACTGACAAACAGGGCTTGGGCTTTTAGCACCTCCAGGTCATCTGCCTGCAAACCCAAAATCTGCTGCAGCTCCTCCCGGCTAGGCACGTAATGATCTATCTGCGCATCAACAACCAGACCCAGCTGCGTGTGCAAGCCTTCGCTGCCCTGTTTGAGCAGCACAGGAAACTCGCGCTGACGCTGCTGAAATCGAAGACGCGTCAGTTCGCTGCTGACGGAAATCTTGCCAGTTTCAGCCAGTGCAAAAGCGGCAGCTACCGTGGTGTGGCTACCCACCTCCCGCTCACCCTGAGGTGAGAACACTTTCAAACGTGCGGCAATATCATCGCTACCGTCAATAACAAAAACAGTATCCGAGTGATTGGTTTCGCGCGCCATCGCCTGCATCTGCAAATCACTCAGCCCTGCCGCTTCGGTAAAGACTGTAATCTGCGCACCGCTAAAGGGGCGATCCGTAAAAACATCCACCACACTGTATTGATAGTTCAACCGTCCGTACTCCCTGCGTATTCTGTTCGACCTGAGTCTGGCCGCGCTAGCTTTGATAGTAGGCAAGTCGTCCGATAAGTGCCAGCGCATTTTAAGGGCTGCTACAATGCCCGACAGAGCAATTCACACGCAGCGGCGGCGTTAGAAATTCATGCAGTTTTTATGTCATCTGAAAGAGTTGAATGCACAAGGCTGCAGAGGCTTTGAGCTCGAACAGGGTAGTATCTTTGTGGTGGCCCGGCAGGGACAGTATTACGCCTACCGCAACAGCTGCCCCCACCTGGGTGTTGAACTGAACTGGCTGGAAGATCAGTTTCTGGATCGCGACGAGGCACTGATTCAGTGCGCCACTCACGGTGCGCTGTTTATTATCGAAAGTGGTGAATGCATTGCCGGGCCCTGCCTCGGCGCATCTCTGGAAGCGCTGGAGGTCAGCGTTCGCGACGAGGCGCTCTACCTCAAGACATAAACTCGTCTGGCAGTCGCTCCAACAGCGGCAGTGCACGCGTCAGACGTACACCATTAGCACCGACGTCACAGCCGTAACACAGCACCTCCACCCCCACTGCCAGCGCCTCACGTAAGGTGTCGCCGTAGGTCGCATCAATATGATCCGCAGGCGCAATGCGCGCCACTCCAGTATGCATCGCCAGCAGCAGGAGTACCGCGCGATCCCCCTGTTCCACGACTTGAATCAATTCGCGCAGGTGGCGGCTGGCCCGTTTACTCACAGCATCCGGAAAGGCACCCGTGCCATTTGCCAGCCCAAGGGTTACGCTCTTGACCTCGAGCACACAGCGCCCGGGGTCACTTAACAGGAAATCGACCCGACTACCCTCGCCCAGCTTAACCTCGCGCTGATGCTTTGCATAAGCCGCCAATTCCGCAATGCTACCTTCCCGCAGGGCCTGGGCAACAACATTGTTGGCATGTGCCGAATGAACGCAGATCGCCGCGCCCGAGCTGAGCTCGATGGCCTCCCAGGTCATCGGATACTTGCGCTTCGGATTATCTGACTGCGACAACCAAACTCGCGCGCCCGCTTCCATGCAGCCCGTCATCGCGCCAGTGTTGGGGCAGTGAACGGTAATCTGCTCACCCGTGGGCAGCTCTACGTCAGCAAGAAATCGCTTGTAACGGCGCAGCAAAGTGGCGACTTGCCAAGGCTCTGACATGAGTATCCTGCAATCAGTCTGTGGTATAAGAACGTTTTCAAACGCGCGAAACTCTAACAGAATCTGTGTGCGCGTCAAAAAGACAGCACTGCCACCACTTTAAGGTTGTTAATTCATTGAAAAAACTTGCCTCTCTGATTGGCGCATGCCTCTTCGCTGCAGCGGGGGCAAGCGCAAGCGAAGCGGAAGCATCGGGCACGGCGAAGCCGCTGTGGGAATTTGGCTTGGGCGGCATCATCCTTCACCGCCCGGACTATCTCGGTGCCGATGAGGCCACAACCTACCTGTTGCCGTTCCCGGCAATCATCTACCGGGGCGACTGGCTGACCGCTGACGACGACGGCATTCACGGACGGATTTTTGACAGTGAACGCTGGGAACTGGATATCAGCGGTGGCGGCTCGCTGCCGGTTAACAGTGAAGACAATAGCGCACGCGAAGGTATGGATGACCTGGACCCGGCATTTGAGCTGGGCCCTTCACTGACCTACAAATGGACGCTCGACTCTCCCCACGAAGTGACGACCCACCTCAATACCCGGGCCTTGATTTCGGTTGGTGACAGCGGCATGAACTACGAGGGCTGGGTATTTAACCCCGAATTGCGGTGGGAGTATCAACAGCTCGCGCCATTGCGCTGGGGGGCGACTGTCGAAGCGCTCTACGGTAATGCGGGCTATCACGGCTTTTTCCACAATGTCCCGGCGGAGTTTGCAAACGCCGAGCGGCCGCGCTACTCCGCTGGTGCCGGTTACGGCGGCACAGCCATTGCAGGATTTCTGCGCTGGCAGCCCAAGCGGGACTGGAAGGTATACACCGCCCTGACCTACCACCACCTCAGTGGCGTCAGTTTTGCGGACAGCCCCCTGTTCCGGCAGAAATATGGGATATACCTCAGTTTTGGTGTGACCAGGACTCTCTTTAAATCACGAAGGCTGGTACCGTAGAGAGCTCTTAGGTATAACGGGCCCGCATGAAATCACTTAAATTACTTGCCGCTATCCTCGGCGCCTTATTACTGACGCTGACCGTCACGCTGGCACTCGTGCTGGTTCAGCCCAATTGGTTTAAAAAACCACTGAATCGCGCCATTGAAAGCCAGACCGGTCTGCAATTAACCGTCGAGCAGATGGACTCTGGACTGAGCCCCGCCAGTTTCTCCATCAAGCAGCTATCACTCAAGAATGCGCAGGGTGATGCGCTGCTTGACGCAGAGGCAATCACACTGGAAGTTCAGGACTGGCCCAGCCTGTCATCGCCGTTTTTTTCCCTGACTGTCACCGCCCCCCATATACGCTACCAACTCGATGAAAAGGGCCGCAGCAATTGGCCGGAGGGCAAAGACCGCAAGCCCGACCCGACGCCACCCCAGGCCGTGGTACTGCCAGGAGACTTCAGCTTTTATCGCATTGCCATTGAGCGCGGACAGCTGGACATCGATTTGCCGGGCCAAGAACGACGCATTGCCCTGCCTAGCCTGACGCTCTCTCGCGATGCCCAGCACAAGGCCAGCCTGGATCTGGTGACCGAGATTGATCAAGAGCGCTTCGAACTCACCGGCGACTTTACCTTGCTATCAGAGCACCTGCTCGGCATCAAGCTCGACGCCGTCAACCCTTCGGCCAGCACTTTACTGGAAGCGTCCTTAAGCACCCGCCCCCAGTTAGATGGCACCGATGGCGAACTCAGCCTTAATCTATACAGCACCGACTTCCTGTCACGCTTACTCGGCACCTCGATCCCAAAAATTCCTGGCGCAAAATTCTCGGCGAACTTCGCCATTGGCGAGCACTACACACTCACAAACCTCCTCGTAAAGGTCGGTGAGCAGTCACTGACCGGTAGCGCCGATTTTTCGCCGGTAGACAATCACCTGACCGTGGAGCTCGAGGCAGACAAATTGGCCGTGGATGAGCTGGTTGCCGCCCTACAGGAAATGCCTGCAGACGGTGGCACGCAGACACCTGAAACGAAAGATCGCAACCAGAGCGCCGCCGCGACACCTGACGCTGAAATTGACTGGCAGGCGCTAAGCGGCATCGAGCTGGATGCCAGCATTCGCGTAGGCGATTTCTCTGGATTTGGCTGGAGCGGCCAGACCCTTTCCGCTCACACCGTGCTGCGCAATAAGGGGAGCAGCGCTCCCAAGCTGGCCATTGCTGCCAGCGGTAAAGCTGTCCGCAATGTTGAACAGGGCATCGATCTGAGCAGCCTGTCGCTGGAAGCCGATCTCGCTGCACTGGATCTAAAAACCAGCGGGGCCGATGCCGACCTTACCCTGAAGGTGCAGCTCAATGACAGAATCACCCTGAATGTCGATGGTCGCGCCAATTTCAATGGGCTAGCCGAGCAATCGTTCAAACTGGCTCTGGACGCACCCCAGTCGGCGGAGCTATGGGCACTGGCCAATTTGCCCTACGCCGAAGCCGGCCCTTTAAGTATCAAAGGTAGTTTTACCAGCGAGGAATCAACCTTTAAACCAGACCTTGCCATCATGCTGGGCGAACAGCAGCTGGATATAGAAGTGAACTATTCGCCCGCCGAGGACAAGCAGGCAAGACCCCAGCTCGCCGTTGTCGCCAACGGACGTAACCTCGACGCGAGATTTTTAAGCCCACCCCCACAAGGCGAGACGGCGCCGCCGAAAGAAGTGCCAGAAGACAAGAACAAAGTAACAACACCACTGTTTTCCCGTGAAGCGCTGGATACTGAACTCCTGCGCTCCTTTGATGCAGACCTCTCTATCGACGTCAAAACGTTGGTGACAGCAGTTACTACATTGGATGAAATCAGCCTGATTGCACAACTTAAAGACGGACGGTTGACGGCGCGTGAGAGCCGCCTGCGATCTCCGGGCAATGATCTAACCATGAGTATGAGTGTCGACTTCAGTAAGGCCCTGAACAAAACACGTTTTGAGCTGACTTTGAATACGGAGGATGCTGGCAAGCTCGGGCTGGAGCAGGCCGCACAGATCAAAGGTGGTCGCGGCAAGGTCAACATTGCGCTGGAAGGCGAAGGCGCCAGCCCGCACGACATCGCCGCGAGTCTGAAGGGCGCTATAGACCTGAAGCTGCAGGATATGATGATGGAGAACAACCAGCTTGATCTGGTGGGTTCCGATATCATCACGGAGCTTGTTACCAAGCTCAACCCATTTGCGAAATCTGATCCGGTCACTGAGGTTGAATGCCTGTCCGTTCACTTTGATGCCGACAAAGGCATTTTCGATAGCGACAAGGCTCTGCATGTCGAAACGCGAAAAATGAAAATTATCGGCAACGGTGAGATCGATCTCGGCAATGAGACACTATCACTGAACTTCACGCCCATTGCGCGCAAGGGCCTTGGCGTGAACCTGAGCTACCTCGTCAAATTGGTGAAAGTACGCGGCGACCTGCAGTCTCCCGGAATTGGAGTCGATGCAGGAGGCCTCGTCAGTTCCGCGCTCTCCACCAGCGCAGCGGTTGCGACCGGCGGCGCCTCACTGGTAGCCCAGAGCCTGCTGGAACGGGCCGCCAATTCTGGCAGTGCCTGCGACCCCGACAAAAAACTTGAACTGGATATCCCCACTGAGGAAGAGCTGGAAGCGGCCAAACAAGCGCCCGCGCAATAGTTGCGGGGGAACTGACGAAAGCGCACAATCACTACCTGATGAGCCACATAACCCTCAATCAATAAACTATGGGACTGTTCGATGAGCACTGTGTACGACTTTGAAGCCGAATCGATTAACGGCAGCAAAAAATCACTGGCTGACTATCGGGGCCAAGTGCTGCTGGTCGTCAATACAGCGAGCAAATGCGGCTTTACCCCGCAATTTGAAGGCCTTGAAAACCTGTATAAGAAGTACAAGGACAAGGGGCTGACCATTCTGGGTTTTCCGTGCAACCAGTTCGGCAAGCAGGATCCCGG
>JBFKDP010000090.1:0-12794 GCA_041619575.1 Litorivivens sp. | reverse complement strand
ATCGCAGTAATGTGTTCGGGCTTTAGCTGGCAGTGATTGAGCGCACGGTGCATGACATCCGCGATGGCTGAGCCGTCGGGGTTAGAAGCTGTGATGCTGTGGGTATCGCAGCTGCTGGCGCCGCCAACAAGATGAAAGCCGGGTTCATCGTCGCTTGCTTTTCGCAGTAGCAAAACGCTGCAGCCTTCACCCAGAACCAGCCCACCGCGCCGCTTGCAGAAAGGGCGCATTTCCTCGGCGCTCAAAAGCTGCATGCCATAAAATCCGGCCAGTGTGGTGGTGTTGAACGACTCGAGCCCGACCACCAAGGCATAGTCGTTGTTGCCATAACGAATACTAGTGGCTGCACTCAGCAGCGCGTTGGCGCTGGCAGTGCAGGCGGTGTTGTAGCTAAAATCGGCACCGGCAAAACCATGCCTTTCGCGTAAATGACGGCTAATCTGGGTAAAGCCGTCGAGCGGTAATGGCAGGGCATCTTCCCCGGTGGCCAGGGCATTGCGGTAGCGCTCTTCCCCCAAGCCAATGCCGTAGGACGACGAGCCAACAAAGACGGGCATGCTAGCGATGTCATCGCCGGTGAGCGAGGTCTTGCTCAGCAGGTCGGTGATGGCCTGATCCAATAGCCACGCGATGCGACCTTCAGCGTCAATGTGATCATTGGTGCAGGCGGGGAGGTAGGCGGCAGACACGGCTTCATCAAAATCATGGAGCTCGACGCGTCCATAGCTGCCCTGCCCCTTGCGGATTGCAGACACATTCTTCTCTGTGCCGCTCCCCAGCGTTGTGACAATGCCGGACGCTGAAATTACGACAGACGCGGGCATTCAGTCTTTCCCACTTTGCACGAAGGCGGCCAGGGTGCTGACTGAAGCGAGTGCCTGACGTGTTTCATTGCCGCTGTCGATATGCTTGCCAAAGCGACTTTTAATCTCCAGTGATATGCTCAGCGCGTCCAATGAGTCGAGGTTCAGTCGGCCGCTTTCTCCAATCAAGGGCTCGTCGTCGAGAATCTCGTCAGCATCGAGGTCAACGTCGCACTCTTCGACAATCATTTCTTTCAGTTCGTGTTTCAGTTCTTCCAAGGTCATGAGTATGTCCAACAATAAATGTTTAGGCTTGTTTTCGGGCCGATAAAAATAGCGTTATTAGCAGCAGAACACCGGCAAAGACCATCAGCTTAAAAGCTTCAGGCAGTACCTCAATGACGCCGCCATTGCGAAGCAGAATGTCGAAAAAACCGTCTAGTCCCCAGGCCATCGGTGAATACGCGCTGAGCTCCTGCATGGTTGGCGGCATGATGAAACGTGGCACCATCACACCGCCAACGGCGGCCATGATGATATTGCACACCCCCGAAAAAATGGTCGCCTGATCTACGGTGCGCGCAACCTGTGCGATGAGCAGGCCGTAGGCGACGGCGGCAAACGCTGCCGCAGCGGAAATGGTCAATAAGCCGGCCGTGCTGCCGATCAGTTCCAGCTTGTCACCGCCAAGCCAGGGCACTAGGTAAACGCCGATCAGGAGCATGCAGCCAACCTGCAGCAGGTTGATCAAAAAATAGGGGGTTACCTTGCTGGCCAGCATCAGGCTCTTGGGGAAATTCATGGTGTTCAGGCGCGCCGCGGTGCCCTGTTGCCGCTCATGGATAAGGGTTGTTGAAAGCGGAATGGCGATAAAGAACATGGCAAAGAGCAGCCACGCTGGTACGTTCTGTTGCACGGAGGATGGCTGTTGCCGGGCTTCTCCGAAGAGTGAGCTAATCTCCAGAAAATCGCCGGCTTCAATACTCGCAGCCTGCTCCGCTGTCATATCGAGTTCCTTGATTAACAGCTTTTCCAGAAAAATCCGGTTAATAAACTGTTGCAGCTGGGCGCTGACCAGCTGGGTGACTACCGGTGCGGTGCCGGGTGCCAGTTCTAGCGAAACCGCCTTTTTTCCGTCGTTGATATTGGCACTGAAGTCGGGGTGGATGATCAACAAAAACGAGCTTTCATCGCGCGCTGTACGCTGGCGCAAGTGGTCCAGGTCTGTGCCGTGTTCGAGCCTGTTCAGATTGTTTGTACTGAGTAGATCCTGCTCAAATCGCTGGCTGTCGGCTTCCCCGTCCAGATTGAGAAGAAAGTAGCCGAGTTGCATATCGCTGGATGCCGAGTACTGATTCTGCAGGGCAAAAGTCATCAGTAGAATAAAAATCGTCGGCATGACAAAAAGCAGCAACAAGCCATGCATGTCTCTGGTCAGTAGCAGCAGTTCTTTATAGGTGTATGACAGAAACCGGTTCAAGCTTAATCCCTGAGTGAATGATGGGTCAGATTCATAAACAGCTCTTCCAGATTTTGCGCACCGTAGTGCATCCGCTTGATATCCAGTTGAAGTGCTCCCAGTACGGACAGCGCCTTTTCGAGGGAGCCAAAATGGGAGACATCAATTTGAATGTGCCGGCATGCTGGGTCGAATGGGCCGGCGAGTTTGAGTTCGGTAAACTGTGCTTGGCTCAGTTCGCCGTCTAATTCGAGGCTTAAAATGTTACTGTCATCGCTGGCAAGGAGGGACTCCATACTCCCTTGGCAGAGCACCCGACCATGATCGATGATGGCGATTTCTTCGCACAGTGTTTCGACTTCTTCCATATAGTGAGAGGTATAGACAACCGTTGTTCCTTGCCGGTTGAGTTCGCGAATAGTGTCGAGAATAAATCGCCGCGAGTGAGGGTCTATGCCAACGGTTGGTTCGTCGAGTAAGAGCAAGCTGGGCCGATTCAATAGGCCAATAGCGAGATTCAGGCGGCGTTTTAGCCCGCCGGAAAGTTGAGCGGCACGATTGTCCATGCGATCACTCAATCCGGTCATTTGCGCGGCACCGGCTATTGCTGAGCGCCGTTGTGATCGCGGTAGTCCGAGGGCGGCTGCAAAGAAGGCGAGATTTTCTGCGATGCTCAGGCGTTCATAGAATGCATACTCCTGGGGGACGAGAGACATGCAGGCTTTCCAGGAATTTCCGCTGGCGGCAATGTCACTGCCATCGATGAATACGCTAGCTCGGGGGCACTGGCGTTGACCGCTGATAATAGACATCAGCGTCGTTTTGCCCGCGCCGTTTGGCCCCAGCAGTCCAAACAGGCTGCCGCGCTTTACTGCAAGCGTAACGTCGTTCAGTGCCGGCGATCTGCTGCCGGAATAACGGTACTGTAGTTGATTTATTTTTATCACTGGTCAGCAGACTTGATTCAGGCCGAGGGCCAACGCTTGAATATCAACGATGTGTTAATACCACCAAAAGCAAAATTATTGCTCATTACATAATCTGTCTGCATTTCCCGAATCTGCCCCGTTATGTAATCAAGCTCGGCGCAGTCACTGTCGATTGTTTCCAGGTTCAATGTGGGGTGAAACCAGCCCTCGTTCATCATTTCGATGCTGATTAAGGCTTCAAGCGCGCCACAGGCCCCAAGCGTATGACCGGTATAACTTTTGAGCGAGCTGATGGGTATGCGGTTGCCAAAGACTGCTGCTGTCGCATGGCTCTCAGCAATGTCACCGCGATCAGTCGCGGTGCCGTGGGCGCTGACGTAACCAATCTTAGACGGTTCAAGCTCAGCATCTTCGAGTGAGCGCTCGATGGCGTTCTTCATGGTTGGCATGGCGGGCTGTGTGACGTGGGCGCCATCAGAGTTGGTGCCAAAGCCAACGACTTCTGCGTATATTTTGGCACCTCTGGCCTGAGCATGTTCGAGCTCTTCCAGGATCAGGGTGCCGGCGCCTTCGCCGATTACCAAACCGTCGCGGTCGCGGTCAAAGGGTCTGGGGGATGACTCGGGGTTGTCGTTGCGGGTGCTGGTTGCATAGAGCGTGTCGAACACCGCCGCCTGGGTAGCGCACAGGCCTTCACTGCCACCGGCAACCATAAGCTTTTGTTTGCCGTACTTGATGGCTTCGTAGGCGTAGCCAATGCCCTGGCTGCCCGAGGTACAGGCGCTGGAGGTGGTGATTACGCGGCCTTTCAGACCCAGGTACACGCCGATATTCACCGGCGCTGTGTGCGCCATCATGCGAATATAGGACGTGGCATTCAGGCCGGCGACTTCATTCGTGATCAGCATATTGGCGAATTCTGCGGTTGCTGTGGTTGAGCCAGACGATGAGCCGTAGGACACGCCCATTCTGCCATCCTGAATAATGGGGTCACCGAGCAGGCCTGCATCTTCAAGAGCAAGTTCGCTGGCCCGCGTCGCCATGATGGCGACTCGGTCCATGCTGCGTACGACTTTGCGTGAATAGTGCGAAGGTTTTTCAAAGTCTGTAATGGGCGCAGCCAGCCGCGTATGGAGGTCGGCGTACTTGTCCCAGTCATCCATGCGGACAATGGCAGACTTCATGCTGCGCAAACGCTCAGCAATGCTTGGCCAGTCTGAACCAAGGGCAGAAATGGCCGCTCGGCCGGTAACAACGACGCGCTTCATCAACACATTCCTCCATTGACGGATATGACCTGACGGGTGATGTAAGCTGCATCTTCAGATACCAGAAAGCTGATGGCGGCGGCGACTTCTTCGGGTTTGCCCATGCGGCGTGCTGGAATCATCTTCATGGCTTCTTCGACAGGGACTTCAGCAATCATGTCGGTTTCTATGAGGCCGGGAGCAACGCAGTTGACCGTTATTTTCCGCTTCGCCATTTCCACCGCGAGGGCTTTAGTCGCGCCGATAATTCCTGCCTTTGCCGCACTGTAATTAACCTGTCCGCGATTGCCGATAACACCAGAAACCGATGACAGGGTGACGATGCGGCCGGGTTTGCGGCGCTTCACCATCGGCATGATGAGTGGGTTGAGAATATTGTAGAAGCTATCCAGGTTGGTATGCAGGACGGCGTCCCAGTCTTCGCCTGTAATCGACGGGAAGGCATTATCCCGTGCGATGCCAGCATTGCAGATAACGCCATAGTACATGCCGTGTTCGGTAATATCAGCTTCGAGCGCACGCCGACATTCTTCGCGATCGTTAACGTCAAATTGCAAGACGCGTGCGGAGCGCCCCATTGCACTGATGTCGGAGGCAACGGTGTCTGCCTCTTTGCGACCTGAGCGACAGTGCAAAACGATATCATAGCCGTCGCTGGCCAGCCTGAGGGCTGTTGCTTTGCCGATCCCGCGGCTTGAGCCGGTAACCAGTATGGTGTCGGTCATAGTGAATCCTTGAGAATATCCTGAATGTTGTCGGGCTGGTAAACGCTCAGCTTGGCTCGCGCGGAAATTGTTTTGCCTTCCTGGAGAGCTGTGAGGGTGCAATCGAAAGAGCCCAGGCCGCTGTCGCTGGTCATGATATGGCTCGCTCGCATTGTCAGGCGGGTGCCGAGTTTAAAAGCCGTAGTATCGGTCTCAAAGCGGCGCGTCCCCAACAGAAAGCCGATCTTGACCTCGTCTCCCGCCTGCCTTGAGGAGACGCCACCAAAAGCGGCAACGGTTTGTGCCATATACTCGATGCCGACCCAGGCCGGTACCGCGTCATCGCGTAAAAAGAGATTATCCGTAGTGATCAGCGCTGAGGCTTCAAGCCAGTCATCGCCGTAGCCGTCTATCGTGTCCAGCAGACTCATACTGCCCGAATGTGGCACCAGTTCGTCTACCGAGAAGGTCTGTGTCACGTCTCACCTCCAGAAGCCTTGCTGAGAATGACCGCGATATTGTTGCCGCCGAAAGCGAATGAGTTACTCAATACATGATTTGGCGGCGCGCTAAGCCGGGTTTGCGGCTTCACCAGGGCAAGTGGTGGCAGCTTCTCGTCGACAGCGCCATCCCACCATTGTGGCGGCAGGCGCCCGGAGTCGTTCAGTACAAACCAGCAAAAGGCGGCTTCGAGTGCGCCCGCGGCCCCCAAGGTGTGGCCTGTAATGGCCTTGGTCGAACTGCAGGGAGTGTCTTCACCAAAGACACTGTTGACGGCCAGACTTTCCATCTGGTCATTCTGCTCGGTTGCCGTGCCGTGTAAATTGACGTAGCCAATATCTGCGGGCTGCAAGCCCGCATCGGCCAGCGCACCCTGCATGGCGGCAATGGCGCCAGTACCCTGAGGGTGGGGTGCAGAAATATGGTGGGCATCAGAGGTCTCACCGCAACCGCTCAGGACGACGGGAGAGGGCTGCTTGCTCATGACAAACAGCGCCGCAGCTTCACCGATATTGATGCCGCTGCGGTTGGCGCTGAAGGGGTTGCAGGCTTCGCTGCTGACGGCCCCAAGAGCACTGAAACCGTTAAAGGTGAGCTTGCAAAAGGTATCAGCGCCTCCGCAAATAACGGCATCACAGAGCCCGCTTTCGATGAGTCGGCGCGCGCTGGCCAGCGACTTAGCGCCCGACGAGCAGGCGGTGGAAATCGTAATGGCGGGACCGCTCAGCTTTAGAAAGCGGGCAAGAAAGCGGGCGGGTGAGCCCACTTCCTGTTGCTGGTAGTCGAATTCGGTCGGCATTTGGCCGTTGTGCTCCAGCGCGGCAAAAGCATTCTCGGCGTCACTGATACCCGAGGTGCTGGTGCCCAGCACTACTCCGATACGGTGTGCGGGCAGGCTTTGTTTAAGTGCCTCCACCTGGTTGGCAATTTGCAGGTAGGCCGCATATAACAAGCGATTGTTGCGCGACTGATCGCCATTCCCGACGCCGGGGATGGTCGCAAGTTCGGCATTGATTTGCCCCGCGGGTAGCGTGCTATCCGGAGTGAGATTAGATACCAGGCTAAATGGCGCACGCTGGTCGCTAAAAAGGGCCGCGGCAACGCTGTCGCTGTCGTTCCCAAGTGAGCACAGGATGCCGGGTTTATGAAGATAGACTGTCATGGCGGGGTTTGGCCCTGTTTAATATTCAGTGTTTTAACCTGTAGCTGGTTGCCAAACTGATGGTGCGTAACGCTAACATCCGGCATCAATGTGGCGGCGCAGTCGGCTCCCACCGTCGCGGCTGGGGGGTACGTTACCGTAATAATTGGCTCTCCCTCAAGGCGCAGCTGGCGCTGACACGGTGAGGATTCAACTGACCAGGGCTTGCGATAATGCTGTTGTAGAGCGAGCAATGGCCAATAGGCGAGCTGGATTTGCTGGAGTACGGCCTGTGCAGGCACCTCAACCGGTAATAGGGGAGACTGCTCGCTGTGTAGCTTTTGGCCGTCGAACTCAATTTTTATCAGTCGCTGTCCTTGAGGGGTTAGACCCAAAAGACGGAGCTGCTTGGACTCAATGGTAATGGCGGCCAGCAAGGTATGTTCCTGTTGGTCGCGAGTAAACAGCAGTTGCTGGCTGGCCTGAATCTCCATGCCAAACGTGGCTGGCGACAGCAGAGGTGTGTCGATGCGCGTGGGTGATGCACAGGCAACTAGCGTAAGTGCGAACGCTAGAACGAGTCCGGCTAAGTGCAGTTTCACGCCGGACTTACCTGCATATTTCGGCAAGTTTCTACCAGTACATTCAAGCGGCGCTCGCTGTCCTTCACATAAGGGTTCTCCGTGTCCCAGGCGTAGCCGGCAAGAATGGCGCTGATCATTTCACGGATGGGCTGGGATTGATTTTCGACAAAAATAATGTCTTGAAAACGGCCGTCGTACCAAGCTTCAACAAAGGTTCGGAAAGTATCTACGCCTCTCCTGAGGGGCTTTTCGTATTCTTCGGTCCAATCAATCGTCTCACCTTGCAATTGTCGGTGAATCAGCGGTGCCGACAAGCTGGCTGACTTCATCGCAATGGTCACGCCTGAAGAGAATACCGGGTCGAGAAACTCCCCCGCGTTGCCGAGCAGTGCGAAGCCTGGGCCTGACAAAGCTTTAACATTGCAAGCATAGCCCCCAATCTGTCGCGCCGGGGTGTCCCACTGGGCATTGGCGAGCATACGTTTGAGCCCGGGTTCTTCGCTGACAATGCTTTGCAGGCGCTCGGTATCTTCGCCAGTGTAGTCGGCGAGAAACTCCGGGGTGGCAACCACGCCAATGGAGCAACGACCATTGGCAAAGGGGATAAGCCAGTACCAGACGTCCTGATGCTGGGGGTGCACGCTCACCAGAATTTTGTTGCGGTCAAAAGCTTCGCTCTCAATATTGTCTTCAATGTGGGTGAACAGGGACATCCGCACCGGGAAATTGGAGGGTGATTCCAAGTCCAGCAACCTGGGCAGTACGCGCCCGAATCCGCTGGCATCGAGAATAAACTTACCACGTGCGGTCAGTGTTTCGCCGCTATCATTTTTGATGGTGATTTCCGGCTGCTCGCCGGAGATATTGATGGCGGTGGTTTCATGGCCAAAGCGCAAATCTGCACCGGCTTTTTCGGCTTCGGCGGCAAGAATATGGTCGAAGCTGGCGCGCTGTACCTGAAACGTCGTACCCCAGCCGGCTGAGAATTTTTCGCGAAAATCAAATTCAGTATACTTGCCCGCCCGTCGGAAGGCCGCACCGTTTTTGTATTGAAAGTTGCCTGCCTGGACTGCGTCGAGCATACCCGCTTCTTCAATAAATGCCATGCATTGGGGCAGCAGGCTTTCGCCGATAGAAAAGCGAGGAAAATGTTGTTTTTCCACGATCAGCACACTGTAGCCATACTGGCGCAGGTAACCCGCTGCAACAGCCCCGGATGGCCCGGCGCCGACAATAATCACATCACAGTCAATTGTTGTTGTCATGAAATACCCTCAGGGTTGGGTGAATTGGAATCCGTTGGCGCGGGCGAGAACTGCATGGCGAGGAGCCATGTAATCGCAATGCCCGGTAATACGGTTATGCCAAATTGGTGCAGTACGGGTGTCTGGCTGAGCGACAGTAGTCCAAAGGCCAACAGCGTGGTCAGGGTGCTGAGTATTGTTGCTTCCCATGCGTGAGCCTTGTGGGAACTTTCCGTCAGGAAGATACCGATATCGAGGCCAATGCCGAGAATGAGCAGGCTGGCCAGCATATTGAACAGCGAAATTTCCTGGCCTGCCAGCGATAGCATTGCCAGGGTCAGCAGTGTAGCCAGCAGCGGTGGTGCGCTAATGCGCAAGGCAGACGCGCCGTAGCGCAGCAATAGTAGCAGGGTGACAAGTACATACGCGACCAGAATCCAGCGGCTGACGGACTGGCGATAATCCCCCAATGTGTCGGAAATGGTGCGTACGCTGTCGACGTAGTTTACGCCGGGCAAGGTTGTAGCGATACGGACTAACTCGTTGTAGTTGGGCATTGTGCTGCCGGGGATTAGAGGCAGAATGGCTGCGGAAGTTTCGCCTTTTGTCAGCCACAAGTTTTCGCTTTGGGTCCGGTGATTGCTCTGCCACTCTGCAAACGTCAGCCATTGGTCCGCCTGAGCGTGGTAACGCTGCGCAAGTTCGGTGGCGATTGTGGTGGGAAGCCCAAGCGGAGTCGTAAGGCGCTCGATAGCATCGCGTTGCTGGTAAAAGGCCTCGCCGGCCAGTTGATAATTCGCAGCCTGAGTTGTCAGTGAGGGGATGGCCTGGCTTATCGCGCGATACCCGGTCAGGCGGCCGTCGGCAATAAGCGGTTCAAGCAGCCTCCGCAGCTGTTCTTCTCTCGTTAAAATGGCTTCGGCATCAGCGCCTTCAATCAGAAAATACTGGCTGTTGCTGGGAGGAGACAGTAGTGACTGAATGACTTTCTCCTGCTCGATCAGCTCCGCAGGAGAGGATTGAAGATTGCGCACATTATCGCTGAACTCAAGGGCGCCAACACCGGCGAGTATCGTCAGTGTGGCTGCTGCCAGCAGATTGCGGCTGTTTGGTCGCCGGGCGATAAGCCAGGCGGGTAGTTGCGCGATACGGGAGGGCTTGCGCTCCGCTGGCAGGGGTATTCTGCCATAAAAGCAGGCGACGGTAAGCCAGGCGCCAACGAGACCGCACGCTGAAAAGAAAGCCATTTGCTGTAAACCGGGAAATGGGGTCAGTGCAATGGCGCCGTAGGCGAGCAGGCTGGACAGCAAGCCCAGAGCGATGCCGGGAAGAATGTGGGCCAATGAGTCAGCACCGAGCGCGCGTCGTGCGCAGCAGTAGTGCAGGGTGTAATCGATGGCGACGCCCACCAGCCCGGCGCCAAAAGCCAGAGTAATCATATGCAGTCGATCGAAGACCTGCATACTGATGGCCAGCGCGAAGACGACTCCGGCCGCGATACTGGTGGCGGCCATAAGCAGTGGCGTTGGCGAGCGGAAGTGTAGGCCCAGAATGATAATGATACCCGCCAGAGAGCCGAGGCCGATGGTGGATATTTCAGTTTTTGCCTGATTGGCACCAGCGGCAGCGTGAAAAATCAAACCCGAATGCAGTAATTCAACGTCGGGGTGACTTATAGACAAGCGCGCACGGTCGATACTGTTCAATACTGAGGTCTGCAGACCCATGTCAAAGGCATTACCCTGAAGGGTGGCCGGTATCAGGCGATAGTGCCTGTTTGCTGACTCAATAAAAGGGCCATGTGTGTCGATCTGAATATTGCCCCGTGCAACATCAAGCTGCTCGATAACAAATTGCTGGAATAGATTGATGGGGTCGTCGATAACGCTCGCTACGCGCGGTGCGGCGGCTGGACTGAGCAGTTGTTGCTGTGCGCTTTTAATGAAGGGTTCAATGTCATCGTTTTGCAGTGCGCGTCTGTCATCACGGCTTAGCAGCTTGTAGCGGTAGGCGTGGTAGGGCGCGGCGAGCTCCTGCAAATCACGGACCTCTTCGGCAAAGCCAATCAGTTTATCCGGGTCGTTGGCGACGAGGGCCTGTTGGAATCGATTGGCAAACTCGGAGATCTCTTCGGGCGTTAGCCGCTCAGAGTTGCCACCTACCAAAAAGAGCAAGCGGTTACTGAATTGTGCTGACAGTTGTTTGCGGCTTCCCTCCAACAGGCTGGTGTCTGTTTCGCCGGGTAGCAGTGCCATGATGCTGGTGTCAAAGCGGTAGCCGGATTTCAGCGCATTAGCAAGCGAGGCGAGGCAGGCCAGCAGTATGCAGGCCCAGGCCAGTGCGCGCGCCTTGGCGCTAATGTTTGTGGTTGCCGGCTTCATGATTTAGTAATTTTTTACTTGGGAAAAAGTGATATCAGTTTGGTCGCCCGCCTTTTCCCGCAATGAAATTTCTCTGAGATTCTCATTCCCCTGTAGAGCAATAGATTGTAAAAAACTACTGAGTGCGGCCTGCTTTGGGCTGAGCTGCAAGTTCCATTGCCTCTCATCTATCGCGGCCTGTATGGCAAAGTGTTGAGATAGGGTTTCCCAATCCTGAGAGAGCACCGCAAAGAGGATCTGACTTACGGCGGCCAATGCGGGATTTTCACTCATGTTCAGGGTCAGAACTTCCTGCCCATCCTGAACCTGCACCATTTTCTGTCTGTCGATGTGAAGTTCGGAGGCAATCGGCGCTTGAGTATGCCACTGCAAGCCCGCCGACTCTGAGAATCTGAAAGTGCCGGTGGATACTAGAGGGAAGGGTAATTCCGGCAAATGCTTGCGCTGTTCAAAATGCCCGCTAATGGTGGTGCCTGGGGTCAGTCGCGCCTGGATGTCTTCCAGTGCGGGCTTGGCAGTGACCACCTGAACGGTGCATAACAGGCTAAGCACAAGGGCCCGGACGAAAGTATGTCTGATACGTTTAGTCACAAACAGGCAGCCCAAGCTTTTCGAACAGGATGGGCGGCGAGACAAAGCACATTTCTTCTGTGTTCATGTCTACGGCCACCTGGGTGGTGTGCCCTTTGGTCAGTCTCTGACCGCTAGCGGCATCAGTAATCAGGTAGGTGATTTTTAAGCGATTTTCCCATTCAGCCAGTGTTGCCTTGACCCGGATAGCTTGCTGGAAACGCGAGGGTTTGGCGTAGCGAACATTGAGGTCGATAACCGGCCAAGCATAGCCGGAATCTTTCATGGCCTCGTAGTTATAATCAATGGCATCGAGCAATTTGCAGCGGGCAATTTCGAAATATTTTACGTAGTGTCCGTGCCAGGTAATGGCCATCATATCCACGTCATGAAAAGGGACGTCTATAACGACTTCAGCTTCAAACATGGTATTGCTGTCCTTGCAAGTATCTGAGTTTGGTGTTGCCTTGTAGTGTCGCCGTAGCTGGCGTGTCTGTGGTGCTCAGCGACAAACTGCGTGCTGTGATCATTTAGCTGTCTTCGTGCCAGAAAGGATAAAAATTGTACCACTGCAAAGGTGCTTTGGCGCAGTAGTGTTCAAGCATTAGTGCGAATTCCTGGCAGTAGTTTGCCAGGGCTTGTTCCTTTTCTTTACGTGGAAGTTTGACGCGATCGCTAAAGTCATCCAGGTAAAGGTCGTAGCGCGCTCGGCCGCGTTTTTCACGGCGCAGGCAAAACAGCGTCAGGACCGGGCACTTGAGCAGTGACGCAAGAATGTAGGGGCCGTAAGGCAGCCTGGCTTTGGCGCCCAGAAAATCAATATCTGCTGTGTGCGTATCACCAGCGGGGGGCGTTCGATCACCTGCAATTACAATAAATTCGCCCGCATCGATTTTATCCTGTAGCAGTATGGCTGTTGCCGGGTTGATACTTGAAATGGCTAGCAGGTTTACCTGGCTGTTGCTGCCAGCCTTCTTCAGCATGTCGTTGAATTTTGCGGCATGTTCGGTGTGCATAAAGACGTTCATGCGGATGTCGGGACGTTGCATGGACAGTGCGCGGCACACCTCAAGATTGCCTAAGTGTGAGCCGATCAATAGGCCACCGCGACCGGTGTCGAGCAGGCGTTCAATAGCTGCGCGGTTGTGAAAATCAATATCGCTAAGCTGAATGTCGTTGACCCAGACCGCGAGTTTGTCGAGCATGCTTT
>JBFKDP010000089.1:0-12832 GCA_041619575.1 Litorivivens sp. | reverse complement strand
CTCGAGCGGCCCGTGGTCGGGGGACGGAAGCTTCGCCACCAGGGCAAGTCCCGAGGGCGGCTCCCCGTCGAGCGAGTCGATGCGCGGCGGCTCCCCCGAGCGTTTGCGGTGCATCCTCTGGCAGCCGCGCGCCGCGATCCGGTAGAGCCAGCTCGCCGGGCTCGAACGGCCCTCGAACTGGTCCCATTTGCGGTACGCCTGCAGGAAGGTCTCCTGCACCAGGTCTTCGGCGTCCTCGCGGTTGCCGCAGAACTTGAGACTGACGCCGAAGATCTTGTCTCCGAATCGGTCCATCAGCTCCGGCAGCGCTTCCTCCGCCCGGCGGCCGGTGAGCTCTTCTTCGTTCGCCGGGGCGACGGCTCTGATGGACATGCACTGAGTCTAATCCACCGGGAGGGTCCCCACCGGGAGCCTTTTCCGGCCTGGCTCCACGTGACGGTTCGCGATTCGCGCGGCGACACGATCTTCGAGTCGGGAGCGGCGGCGGCCGGCAATCGCTATGATCCGGGCTCGAGAGGTCCGGACCGAAGCGATTCATCGGAAGGAGGATTCCATTGCGCAAGGTTGATCACGACAGCCGAAGAGAGGAAGTAGCCTCCGCAGCCTCCAGGCTTATTGCGGAACGGGGTTTGGAAGCACTCACTACCAGAGCCCTGGCCAAAGAACTGGGTTGCTCTATCGGTGTTTTGTCCCACTACTTCAACAGCAAGGAAGAAATCGTTCTTGCAGCTTTTCAGTGGGCAGACCAGAGCATCGACCAGCGCATGCAGGCGGCTATTGTCGATCAGGATATATCTCTCGACTACTTCATTCCCATGATTCAGGCGGGGCTACCGCTGGATGAAGCCTCCGATCGTGAGTGGCGAGTGCGCTTTAACCTGTATAACTACTGCCTCACCCGCGGCGGGGAGGGCTTGAGCGCCCAGATCGAGAAGACCGATCACTTTCGCGACCTGATGCTGGGTCTTATTACGTCACTCCAGGAAAAAGGCGAGGTTCGCCAGGATATCAGCGCCGACCTGATCACCAAAATGGCTTTCGACATGGTCATGGGCGCTGCGCAGAACCTGCTGATGGTGCCCATGGCCCGGCGCCGAGAACATGCGCGCTACCTGTTTGATATTGTGGAACAACTGCGGCCTCTGAAGACACCGCCAGTATCAGCAGTCAGCGCATAGGGCTGCACCTGCGCCCCTGAAGAATGCCCAAATAAGATCCGCGGTATCAATATCGCGATTGTCGCCGCCAAGCATAGCGCCAAAGCGCGTATGACGACTGGGAAAGGTATGGCCTCCACCCACCAGCGTATAAAAAGCTACCTGCTTGTCCCTGCCCTGCCAGTGTTGGACCTCGATCCAGCCATCATCATTTGTCTCGGTATCAGGGAGTCGCTGTCGCGGCGGCTCACCACCATAGCCTGCGAGACCGGCAAAATATTCCGCTGTTGCGGCGGCTGATTGCACAACACCGCGACTCTCATCCCAAAGAATTTTCACGAGACCACCCTCATAAGGATTCACGGGATCATTGGTGCCCGCCAGCAAGGCAATATTGACCGCTCGCCCGGTGGGCTGGCAGTCGAAATAATCCGCGGCTGGCATATTCGCGGCGATGGGTGCCGCGCCCGCTATCAGGTCTGGCGCCTCGAGTGCCAAGCGCAGGGCCATGTGGCCACCGTTGGAAAGCCCGGTTGCATAGACCTGATCAAGATCTATTCCATACTCCGCTTGCAATTGCACAAGCAACGCGCGCACGAACCCGACGTCATCAATATTATTGGTATTTGCTTCGTAATTTGCGGTTGCCCGGCAATCGTTCCAATGCCGTTTGTAGCCATCGGGGTATACCAGCAGAACACCTTGCTCGTCAGCCAATCGGTCAAATTGATTGCCCCCCAACTCACGCATGGACAGGCCATCCGACATAGAGCCGTGGAAAACCAACAACAGCGGTGCATTGTCAGCCAACTGGGCCGGACGGTAGATATGAAACTGACGTGTGAGGCCCCGGTGTTGAATACTGGCCGCTTTGAGTGAACCACTCAGCTGAGGCCAGGCAATCACCCGAGGCACGAGTGCCTGGCGTGCGATGAATATTGCCACAATCAGAGCGAGGAGACCCAGCAGCAGAAGCCCGCGCTTTTTCACGCGTAGCTTCCGCCTTTCGGGGCAGTCATCACCTGCAGCAAACTCAAATCAGCGGGGTGAAAACTAGCGAGACTTAGCGATAACTTCGTCGGCGAACCAGCGCATGCCGCCAATTTTTTCTTCGACAGTCTTGTCGTCCGGCTCGCTCTGATAGACATCGCGGAAGGCGACCAGCACCTCCTGAATGCCGATGTCTTCAAGGCGCTTGATGCCGTCGGGGCTGTAGGCATCAGCGGTCATCGCGTGAAACTCAAAGGGAAGGTGATCGCGGCCATATTCCTTGCGGAACTCATTGATCTGATCAACCATTTCCTTGATTGAGGCAGCATCACCACCGGCAGCGATCCAGCCATCACCCAGGCGTGCAGCGCGACGCAAAGCCGGCTTGGAGTGACCACCCACCAGAATCGGCGGTTTTTCAGTCGGCACCGGACACATCTTGATTTCTGGCATGTTGAAAATCTCACCCTGATAACCGAAATATTCCCCACTCATCAGACCATTGATAATCTCGATAATTTCATCCAGCCGCTTACCGCGCTTTTCCCAGGGCGTATTGGTCACTTCAAAATCTTCACCCCATGGGCTAATACCGACCCCGTAGCCAAAGCGATTGCCACTAAGCACAGCCAGACTGGACACCATCTTCGCTAACAAAGCCGGCTCGTGCACCGCTGTTTTATGGACTGAGGTCGTAAAACGCAGCTTGGGGCTGACTGCCGCCAGGTGAGCCATCAGGATAAAAGGTTCAATAAAAGGCACGCCGTCCAGAAATTCACGGCTGCCGTCAGCGTTATAAGGGTATTTGGAACTAGCTTCTTTCGGGTAGCAAATACTGTCCGGGAAGGTCACCGTGTCAAAGCCCAGCTCTTCAGCTGCCTTGGTCAGTGGCACATACTGCTCTGGCGGACACATACTATGGTGGTAGGCAAATTTCATTGATCGCTCCTTTTCCTGTCAATACAGAGATTATTGTCTTTACGTGTATCCAGCCTGTTTGGATAGATTCTTATTCTGCTTGTTCTATTCTTGTTCATTCGCTTGAGTTATGTTTCGGCGGCGCTCATTGTAACCAGCACTTTACCCGCCCAATTCGTCTGCCTGGCCATCGCCAGAGCCTTGTCAAACTGCTCCAGCGTATAACGATGGGTCACCATGGGACTGACATCGACACCACTGTCAAGCATTTCGATAACCGCCGCAAACTCGTCGGGATAAGCCATAGAACCACGAATCGTAAGCTCCTTTGCCATTATATGGAACATGGGAATCGCCGCCTCGTCCTTATGCATGGCAACCACAACTATTCGCGCACCAAACTTGCAATTTTCGACAATAGCCCGAAATACAGAGGCCACCCCAGCAGCATCTATATAGACATCGCTTGCCGCAACGGGCATGCCGTGAACCGTGTCTTCACCCTGGGCGGACTTAATCGCCGGCCAAACTTTTGAGTCGGCCACTATTGTCGTAGTAGCGCCCAGCTGCCGAGCCAGTTCCAAACGTTTTTCCGACAGGTCTACCACCGTGATATCGCTTACACCACGGTACTTGAGAACAGCAATAACACCCAAGCCAATCGGCCCAGCGCCAAAAATAACCACCCGTTCACCGGGTGATGCATCACTGCGATTAACCGCATGCATAGCCACACTGAGGGGCTCCACCAGAGCCCCCTGCTCGTCTGAAAGGCTATCTGACAGTCTATGCAAGACCCCTTCCTGATTGGCATTACGAATAAGCAATTGTTGGGTAAAACCACCTTCGCTGCCGCCATTGCCCAAATTATCAGCCGCAACCGGGTTAACGACGACTCGGTCACCAAGATTGAGGTGGGTGACCTTACTGCCCAGCGCAGCTACACGCCCCACTAATTCGTGACCGAGCGGCATCGGTTCGCCCGCCGGCCCCAGTAGCCCGCCCATGTCGATATAGGCCAGGTCACTACCGCAAATTCCGCAGGTGGACACTGCTAATACGGCGTCTTCATCGCCCGGTAAAGGACGCTCTGCCGTCCCCAGGCGCACGTCATCTACGCCGTGTACATAAACCTGATAAACGCTATTGTGCATAACACCTCGCGACACCGTGTTGTGAATACTGCCGACCGCACAAACGGCAGACAAAAGGGGAAGTTTCCTTCACCAAAGTATTGAGCAATGCAACGCTCGATGATATTAATACAATTACATTAAAACAGACAGCCTGACGCTATTTACGCGCCGCCGGCACTCGAAAAGTTCACAGACCCTCAAAGGGCTCCACTATGTCAAACAACCCCAGTTTCAATTTCGAATCAGCGACTGTTCTCGTCACCGGCGGCAGCAATGGTATTGGCGAAGGTATAGCAAGGGCATTTCTGACTGCAGGCGCAACCGTCCACATTACCGGCCGAGCCAACAATGCCAGCGATTACGACAAAGACCTGAGCGGATTCCACTACCACTCACTGGACGTCTCTGACAACGCTGCCATTGACGCACTATCAGCAAACATTCCCACCTTGGATATTCTGATCAATAATGCCGGCGCTTCGCTCCCCGGCGGTCGCAGTGAATACGAACCCGATGTGTTTGAAGAGGCGGTTCGTATCAACCTTACGTCGAATTACCGGATTGCCCACGCCTTTCAGGCCCAGCTGAGCGCCAGCAAGCTTGAAGGCGGGGCCAGCATCGTCGGTCTAGCCTCGATGAGCTCACTCTTCGGGATAGAAATTGTCCCCGGCTACGGCAGTGCGAAAACCGGGCTGGTAGGAATGACCAAGGCGTTGGCGGTAGCCTGGGCGCAGCACGGCATTAGGGTCAATGCCATCGCTGCCGGCCTGATAGAATCCAACATGACTGCGGCAATGATGGATATAGAGGAAATGACTGCCCCCATGTTGCAGAGAACGCCCCTGCAACGATTTGGTGTACCTGCTGATATCGCCGGTCCCGTTCTGTTTCTCTGTTCACCCGCGGCCTCCTACATTACCGGCCAGACATTACCGGTGGACGGCGGCTTTTCGGTGCAGGGATAATACGCAACTTGTTAATTTCAATCATGACTGTGCAGGAGCCACCCCATTAGCGACACATCCAGCAATCGCAGCCATCGCACACGCCAGGCCCTGATCGCAGCAGCCGAACAGTTGTTTGCGCGCCACGGCATTGAGGGTGTATCGCTCAACACGATCACCCGTGCGGCTCGCCAGAGCAACCGCAACGCCATTCAATATCATTTTGGCGGCAAGAACGGTCTTGTACAGGCAATTTTTGACAAACATGCACCCTCGCTTGCCCAGCGCCGAGCCGACCTGATCGATGAAATGGCGGCACGCAAACTACCTACCGAAATGATCGTTGCCAAAGCCATGGTTCAGCCACTGGTGGAAAAGCTAGAAGAACCCGATGGCGGTGAAGCCTACATCCACATCAGCGCTGAGCTAATCACCGCCAACACCCTCGGCTATCAAGCGCCGGAAAAGCACCATTTACAATTAGTGCGTGAAAGCAAGATAGCCAGTTTTACTGCCCAACAGCTGGGCCACCTGCCCAAAGCCATTATCGAGCAGCGCATCCTGCTAATGAATATACTCGCCTACCACGGCGTCTCCGACCACGCGCGCGTTCGCAAGATGAAGCAGTATCGGAGCGTGTCAGCGCAAACCGAATTTATGGCGAGCAACCTTGTCGACAGCATCATGGCCCTCCTATCCGCCACCCCGTCGGAGCAGACGCACGCACTACTCGGTGATGCCGCACACTCGCAGGCCAGTTAAAGCGCGCCTCAACCAAGAAGTCACACACAGTTTCGAAGCGAGTCAGGCTATACTGTAGCCATGCGAATTACTTTTCTCGGAACAAGCGCCGGGGTTCCCACCCGGAAACGAAACGTCAGTGGTTTGGCCCTGTCCATCGACGACCACCGGGATTGGTATCTAGTAGACTGCGGCGAAGGTACCCAGCACCAATTACTGCGCAGCCATTATAGCCTTGCGCGCTTGCGCGCGATTTTTATCAGCCATGTTCATGGCGATCACTGTTACGGACTACCCGGCATCATCGCCAGCGCTAATATGAGCGGCCGCAAAGCTCCGCTAGTCATCTGCGCACCAGAAGGTATCGAAGAGTACGTCGAAGCTGTTCGCCGCTTTACAGACCTTCATACACTACGCTATCCACTGCATTTTGTGCGCAGTGATCAGCTACACAACACCGGTGAGCCGGTCTATCAGGACGAGTGGTTGAACGTCACTGCTCACGGCTTGTCCCACCGCGTACCGAGTTTCGCCTACCGTTTTGAGGAGCAGCCACATAGCGCACTCGATCAGCGCAAACTCGAAGAATTGGGGGTACCTAGAGGTCCATTGTGGGGACAACTGCAACACGGACAATCCGTTGTTTTACACAACGGCAGGGAAATTCAACCTGAACAGGTCAGGCACCCAGCCTGGAAGGCGCGCTGCGCAATGATTGGCGGCGACAACGATAAACCCGAACTACTGGAAAAGGCGTTGAAAAACGTCGACCTGCTCGTTCATGAAACCACTTTCACCGAAGATATACTGCAACAAGTCGGCCCGCAGTATATGCACAGTACCGCCGCGATGGTGGCCAAAACCGCCGAGCGTGCGGGAACCCCCTACCTGGCGCTGACCCACTTTAGCCAACGCTATCGCGATTGTGGCCGCGAGGACAAAAGGCAGGTCGAAGAACTGCGCACGGAAGCCGCTTCACACTATCGAGGTTTAATCATTTTAGCGAACGATCTGGACAGTTATGAAATTGACCGCAGCGGCCAGCTAAACACCGTAAAACACGACTAAAATTACGGAAAAAAGAGGATTATTCCCAAAATCCCTGAGAATGTGCTGGCACGCGTATTCGCAAAAGCCCCGAGGTTGAACAGTCATTATGCCTGGGCTTTATTTCCACGGGAAAGCGCTTTTGTCACAAAGGCCGAAAATAAATTAAAAAGGGTTTATACCTATCCCTCCTCCCAACAATCTGTGCTAGAACAATAAAACAGCGCGAAAAAGCCTTGATTGTGAAACCTTGCTGAGCTTTTTGACTCTAATCAATCGAGGAGGTAAATCGACCAGGCGTTTTTTGCAATGAACTAACAGCTTTGCCTGACGGTTTTGGCATGGAGGTATCTATGACTAGCAGCTCCGATCACAAGCAATTTGTCGAATCACTGGAGTCATTCACTCACCAACATCGCTCTCGCCAGTGGGAAGGCAGTTTTGCTGACTATCTGGAGCAGGTTGTACAACCTCAGGCAACGATGGCAACTCGCAATAGCCACCAGTACTGCTGGGACATGCTTCGTTGGATGCAGGCCAACGAAAGTGGCAGCGACGGCAAATTGAAATTGTTTTCCCGCGAGCTCTACGGCATAGAACCTGCTTTGGAAAGAATCGTGGATTACTTCAAAGCCGCCGCAGCCGGCTCTGAAGTTGGCCGTCGACTGCTACTCTTGCTAGGCCCGCCGTCTGGCGGTAAATCCAGCCTCGTCATTTTGATGAAACGCGGCATGGAGGAATACAGTCATACCGGCGAAGGTGCTCTTTACGCACTGAAAGGTTCTCCCCTTCACGAGAACCCACTCTGTCTTGTCCCACACACTCTGCGCGCCGAATTTCGTGATACCTATGGTGTCGATATTCAAGGCGACCTCTCCCCCTACTGCCAACAAATTCTGGAACAGGAGTATGAGGGAGACTTTATGCGCTATCCAGTTGAGCGCATCTTCCTGTCAGAAGCCAAGCGCGTAGGCGTAGGCACCTACGCCCCTCACGACCCTACCACCGCCGACATTGCAGACCTGATTGGCTCAGTCGATTTGGCAAAAGTATCCGAGTTTGGTGACGAGGGCGACCCGCGCGCCTGGTCGTGGTCATGTGCAGTTTAATCCGCCAGCCGTGGACTACTGGAGATGATAGAAATTCTTAAGGTAAAACGGGAATTTCTCTATCTGCTGTTAACACTCACGCAGGAAAAAAACGTCAAAGTATCACGCTTCCCCCTTATCCATGTCGATGAAACCATTCTGGCTCACACCAATCTCGCCGAATTCCGCAAGTTCCTGCAAGAGAAGGAAAACGAGGCTTTGCTCGATCGCATGGTGATTGTGCAGGTGCCCTATACGATGAACTACCGCGATGAATCCAGGATCTATCGCAAGCTGATCGCTCAAGCGCCAACATTTCGGGATGTACACCTGGATCCACATGCGCTTGAACTCGCCGCCTTGTTTGCGGTGCTATCACGCTTGAAACCTTCTGAACGAGATGATCTCGACCTGTCGAAAAAAGTGAAACTTTACGCTGGCGATGATGTAGAAGGCTTTTCGCGCAATGAGGTTGACAAAATTCGTGCTGAATATCCGGACGAAGGACTGGACGGGGTATCGCCCCGCTTTGTCGTCAACGCCCTATCCAATGCCATTTCCCGCTCGGAGGCAAAAAGTCTGACCAGCATGGAAGTCCTGGTCACATTGAAAGACTCGATTGAAAGCGACGCGCGTATGGAAGCAAAGCGGAAACGCGAATGGGTAGATTTTCTCGTGACCGCAAGAAAGGACTTTTACAACCACTGGGTTAAGGAAGATGTACATAAGGCTCTGTTTGTTTCCTTCGAGGAGGAAAGCGAAAGTCTGCTGGAAAAATATCTGGACGAAGTCGAAGCCGCACTCGACAAGCGCGAAGTGAAGGATCCAATTACAAGCGAAACACGCGATCCAGATGAACGGTTCTTACGAGCAGTTGAAGAAAAAATCAATGTTTCTGACGCAGGTAAACATACCTTTCGCCAAGAAGTGGTGCGCAAAGCAATGGTCGCCTACAAGAATGGTGAAAAATTCACACTGGACTCGCACGCTCGCCTGAAAGAGGCGATGGAAAAATACCTGTTTGAGGAACGCCGTGACGTTCTCCGCTTAGTGAGCTCGATATCGCGACCCGATGATGAAGCGCAGGAGAAAATCGCGGCCGTTGAAGAACGCCTGATTAGAGATTACGGCTATGATCGCCACAGTGCGCGCGAAGCGTTGAATTACGTGACAACACTGCTATCGCAGGAATAATCCAGCGCTGGCAACACGCCCGTAGTGTGGGCGAGGAGGAGGCATGTTTCTTCAGGACGGCACTCAGGGAAACAGCCACAAACATTGGTATGAGCTCTTTTCCCGTGGCACCCGCGACTGGTTGCGCCACAACGAAAAAGTGCGCGAGGCTGTACGCGATCATCTGCCGGAGGTCATCGCCAATTCCGACGTATTGACGCGCTCTGACAACCGCACAGTTCAAGTGCCGGTTAAATTTCTTGAACATTATCGCTTTACACTCCGAAATCAGGACGAACAAAGCGGCGCAGGTCAGGGACAAGCCAAACCTGGAGACACACTGCGTCCCGCCCAGCCCGGCACGGGCGGCAACCAGCGAGGCGGCGGAGAAGGAGAGGGCGAATTCAGCTTTGTACTGGAATTTAAAATAGACGACATCCTTGATTGGTTGTGGGAGGAGTTGCAACTGCCCAATCTGCAGCCCAAGGAAGGTTCCAATGTCGATGTCGAAGAATACGTTCGTGAAGGCTGGGATAAACGTGGTGCTCGCTCGCGGCTAGACCGTCGACGCACAATGAAGGAAGCCATCAAACGCAGGAAAGCCACTCCGAACACACAAGTACCGATCAGCAATGACGACCTCCGCTTCCGACAATTGGCGCGCAAAAGACAGCCCAGTACTAATGCTGTGGTCTTTTTTTTGCTGGACGTGTCGTCAAGCATGGATGAACACTGTCGCAAACTCGCAAAAAGCTTTTTCTTTTGGGCCCTACAGGGTATCAGAAGACAGTTCAGTCACATCGACACGGTCTTTATCGCCCACAGCGTAGAAGCCTTCGAATTCGAGGAGACAGATTTCTTTCAGGTCAGCGGTCAGGGGGGCACCAAATCCTCAACAGCTCTGGAATTGGCAGAGCAAATACTGCAGGAGCGATTCGACAACAGTCAGTACAACTCCTACCTGTTTTATGCCACGGACGGTGAGAACTTTAGCAACGATCGCGAGCAGGCAGCAGCCAGCCTGCAGCGGCTGGCGCCCCAGCTGAATTTTGCCGGTTACGCCGAAGTCTCACACAGTAGCAGCCGCGCCTTGAATACCGAAGTGGGTAGACTCTGGCAAAATCTGGCTCATGATCGCCAGCGCTGCGGTTCCTATGCACTGAGCAGTGAAGCCGATGTGTGGCCGGCCATTAAAGCCTTTTTTAATGCTCAGGCCGAACAGGGCGTTGAGCCATGAGCACAAACAAAAGCATGCGTAGCGCTCTCGCAGATACCATTCCGCGTCTAGAGGCCCTGGCCACGCAACAGGGCTTGGATTACTTTCCGGTGGACTTTGAACTGGTACCACCCAGTTTTATGATGGAAGTCGCTGTATACGGGCTGCCTGTCAGAATGCCTCACTGGTCATTTGGTCTGCGCTGGATTTACCAGATGATTCAACATCGCATGGGTCATTCACGTATTTTCGAAGTCGTGTTTCCCGGCAACCCCAATCGGGCCTACCTGGTCAATACCAACAGCTTGCACGAAAATACCTTGGTTGTAGCCCACGTCCTGGGTCACGCAGATTTTTCCAAGAACAATCTCAGCTTTGCCAACAGCCAGGATCAGGTCGGTTATCGCATCGTTGAACAGGCTGCCGCCCACGCCCATCGCATTGAACAAATAATTAAGGAGGAAGGTGAGCAACGGGTCGAAGCTGTGCTTGACTGTGCACTCTCGCTTGAGCCTCATATCGACACCCAACAAATACTCAACAGAAAGCCCTATCCCGGCAAGCAAAAGCCAACGACACCCGTCAGTCCAGAGGGCTTTCGTGGACGCTATGCAGAGCTGCCTGGCGAAACTTCCGTCCAGATGCGTGAGCCTGTCGGTCTGCGTATTCCTCCCAAACCGGAGAAAGACCTGCTGTGGTTTATCGCCAACTATGGTCCAGATCTGGAGGAATGGGAGCGCGATATCTTTCTCGCCGTGCGCAAAGAAGCCTGGTATTTCCAACCAGTATTCAATTGCCAGATCATGAACGAAGGCTGGGCGAGCTATTGGCATTCCAGACTATTGCGCGAGGCCGATTTTTTGCCCTCCGCGACCTACGTGGACTGCATGAAGACCCACTCTGATGTGGTAAGCCCCTACGCTGGAGACCAACAAGTCGCCCTCAAACTCAACCCCTATCACGTAGGCTATGTGATGTGGGAACACATCATCAATGAGCACGGTCTGGGCAAGGCCAGAGAAATCATGGCTCAGGAAGACGACTTTGGCTTTATCCGCAACTACCTGAACCGCGAGCTCGCAGACAGGATGAAGCTCTTCGTCTATTCGGCTAAAAGCAACGGCGAAATCAAGGCTAGCGAACCGGATCTTGAAACTCTGCACGAAAATATTCTTGCCCCCAAGTTTAATTTCGGCGCGCCACGCGTTGTCGTGGACGAGTTGAAAGCGGACGGCAGTTTGATTCTACGTCATGAGAGCAACGTCGACGGCCGCGGACTCGAACTGGAGCGCTCGAAAAAGGTCTTGAATTACATCGCCGCCATTTGGCGACGTCCAGTCAAACTACTGACTCGGGATGCCCAAGAGCAAGAGGTATGGCTCGAGCCCAACACAGAACAAAGCCCCGATACCGCCACCTGAGGGCGCGCTGATCAAACCTGATGTACGCCTCGTCCAAATGCAGCACGCAATGTCTTCAGTCCTTGTGTAGACTTACTCGATAAATTCACGCAGGAAGGCCCATGGAAACCAACGATAAAATTGCTGCTGTCCATCGCTATGTTGAAGCATTCGACAAAGCCGATATCAACATTATTCGCGAGCTATATGCTGACAACGCCACCGTCGAAGATCCCGTCGGCACTGACATTCACACCGGCATTGAAGCCATTGTCCAATTCTATAGCAAGGCTTTGTAGGCCGGAGCAAAGCTGGAACTGTCCGGCGAGCCTCGCTGCGCCGGAGATGAAGTGGCCTTTCCCTTCAAGGTTCAGGCGCCGGGCATGAGCGTCAGCGTGATAGATATTTTCAAGTTCGACGCCGACGGCAAGGTTGTGTCTATGCGTGCCTTTTGGGGCCCGGAGAATATCCACGCTTAGCGATGGAGAGTAAGCTTGCGGCTGGTTTCCCCGTAGAAATCAGCCATAGGGCAATTATGCCAACGCAATTGCACCGCAGCTACACGGAGCAACTCTGAACCACGCATTAAACAAACCAGCCATCTTTAACGAGCCTGAAAATCACAGCCGCGCCCTTTGAAACTCCAACGCACTGATCAGTAACGGCAACCCCAGCGTTAGCTGATCCCTTCTAACCACCCTATCCAGATCCGAAGCAGCTTCCAGGCGCCGGCGGTCGGCATTTTGCAGGTAAGAATGGGTAAGGGCCGTTAGGGCCTCATCCCCTTGCGCTCCAGTAGATAACGGCCGCAGTGAGGCGTGTAGGCACACAGCACCGATCACAAGCTGAAGCATGACAAACAGCGCCTCAAGTGCCTGCTCGGTGTTGAAACCGGCAGCGCAAAGCTTGTTTACAAAGGCATCGATAACGGCGTTGGCCTGCCCCCCGAGGCGCAGCGAGCCAAGCAGCGGCACCCAACTGGTCTCCGCGCACAGCGCGGTATACATACCGTTTGCGACGTG
>JBFKDP010000088.1:0-12963 GCA_041619575.1 Litorivivens sp. | reverse complement strand
GGATCTATTCGTGTTCCTGCTAGCTTATGTGGTATTTATGCAATGCGCCCGACGATGCACCGAATTTCTGAAGCGGGTGTTTTACCTTTTGTACCAAGTACAAGCACGGTTGGAGCCTTGGCAAGTGATTTAAATACGCTTGGTAAAGTGATGGAAACACTGGTTCGCAGTGAAAATACGGCCCGAGAAAAGATACAAAATTTTTATCTTCTTGAAGATGCTTTTGCCATATCAGATCCCAAGATAGCCAAAGCGATAAAAGGCAACATTGATGCACTATCATCTCGTTGTGATGCGAATATCATTTCAATCACATTAACTGATATTGTCAAAGAGCCAATGACACTTAATAAATTGAACACTGATGCTTTAAGACCATTACAAACATTCGAGTTTTTGAATACGGTTGGCAATTGGATTGAAAATGAATCGCATGATTTAAGCCCGTTTTTTGCCATGAAGTATGAAACGGTGCGTAAGTTTGATCGTAAAGAGGTCAATGACGCGCTGATGCTTTGTGAAAAAATGTTTAATCGAATAACTTCATTTTTTCAAAAAGGCGACTTAATTCTATTTCCAACAGTGCCGACTATTGCGCCATTGAAAGGGGCTTTTGAACACATGGAAACCGCGATGGATTTTTACGATAGAACAATGGCGATTACCGCATTTTCAGGGGTCGCTAGACTTCCTGAAATCACCATACCAGTTACAAAAGTTGATAATGCGCCTGTTGGTTTATCTATCGCTTCTGGTTTTTATCAGGATGAATTTCTAATTTCAGCAGTAAAACAGTTATTTCAATAAAATCTCTAAAAAGCGCATTAACGCGGAACGTCTTTCGCTGCGCTCAAGTCGTCCGGTTATGCGGGCGTTATAAGCAAAAGCGGGATCAAACATGCCGGGGCTAGGATACAAAGGTAGCTCTACTTTCAGGAAGATCGATATAGCGATAATCCAGCTAAACGACGCGATTTCGCTATTTATCGAAGAGCGCTTTCTGTCATCCCTAACATTAGCTGGGGCATCAGAAAGTGTAATCTCTGGCCTATTAGCAGAAGCAGGTGATGTAAGCTCAGGTGAAGAAGCATATTCATTGCTTAGAACATTCAGAAAAACCCTCGATCTTGATCCTGAAATCGATAGATTGCCAAAGAAGGATTTTTTCAAGAAATGGAATAATGCGAAAAACACGCTTAAGCACCATGACATTGGTGACCCAGAACAATTTTCTTTAAATGCGTGCGATGAAGCGTATTGGATGATCGGCCGCTGCTTACGCGGTGCCAAATTGCTAGGTGTAGATGTGGAAATGAAATTTGCCTTTCAATCTTGGGTCAAGCGTAATGCACGCTTATAGCAAGCGCAGGCAATCTGACGTTTCCCCACAGATTTAGAGCCATGAACTTGATGAGATTCTCAGCTAGCCTAGCCTGCAATCAGCGAGCCTGATCGATTGAGCTCTCTCGTTCAGTATGCGCTCACTGAACATTGAGGTTGCTGCGCACTGTCCATAATAACGCTGGCTCCAGGAGCAGTGCTGTTTGCAAAACCGAGCTTCTTACTCTCTGTGTGCACTACGCAGTACCCGGCAGGGTGACTCCCAAGGCTGAGTTTCAGCGTCTGTCATCTGCGTGTATTATGTGGTCAGCGTCAATTTCCTGATAAAGGACTATATTGATTTCGCCTACCCGTTTGGGTGCGCGAACAAGCATTTTAATAATATGCGTACAGGACACACTGCCTCATGACCCAACGATTTAACGCTATGACGGCTCTCGCACCAGCCGCCCGGATTCTCACGGTTTTGCTGTTAGTGGCAGGGATAAGCGCTTGTAACGACAGTTCGAGTAGTAACAGCAGCGCTGGCGTCCCTACCCCGGACTCACCGCCCGGAATGTACGATTTGTACAATCAATGCTGGGTGATGAAGGTTGGCGATGCCTATGTGGTACGCGATGGTGACACCTTTGTTGCCAATGGGGCCAGCGCCGCCGACGCCGAATTGTTTTATATGCGCGCAGCCAATCTGGCGCGCTATCTGTTTTATACCTCGGACGAACTACTGATGACCGCCAGCGACTCGGATGTGTCTACCGTTGAGCTGCTGGAGGCACAGGCAGGCTCCGACTGGATGTTTACCGAAAGCGGCGAAGCGCTTAACGCAGCAACACTGGATGGTGTGCTGGCACTCGGAGAGAACGGACTGCTTGTGCTCGGTGATACTCCGGCACCGCTGACGTTCGAGCCCGCGTCAGGCTGTGCTGAGTACCCGGAAATGCCGCTTGGCGTGATTGGCCAGAGCTATACCGGCAATATCAACGAGCCCGTGCTCGGTTTTGCTGAGATTCACGCTCATATGTCGATGGGGAGTGAAATGTCGGATGGCAGCCGCAATGTTGGCCCCTCTGCAGGCGGAGTGCAATGGGGTCAGGCTGTTCACCGCTTTGGTGTACCGCATGCGCTGGGCAATTGCGAGAGCTTTCACGGCCCCGACGGTATTACTGACCCGGAAGCACTGATTCTCGATACCTCTCCCGGCACCACGCACGACACCGAGGGCTGGCCGACCTTTATCGACTGGCCGGCACATGATTCGATGCTGCACCAACAAATGTATTGGCGCTGGGTGGAACGCGCCTGGATGTCCGGCTTGCGCCTGATGACCGTGCTGGGCACCAACATTGAAGCCTTGTGTGAGGTAGCCCAGGCGCTCGGGCCGACTCGCGGTCAAAATCCACTCGACCTGGACTGTGTGGATATGAGTGTTGGCATGAAGCAAGTGGAATACCTGAGCGACATGCAGGATTACATCGACGCGCAATTCGGCGGCCCCGGCAAGGGCTTTTTCCGGATCGTCGGCACGCCACAGGAAGCCCGGCAAGTTATTGCCGAAGGCAAACTGGCCGTCATCCCCGGATTGGAGTTCACCAATATCTGGGGCTGCAACGTCCACTTCTTGCCCGATGGCAGTGAAACATCCTCCTGCACCAAGGAAGATATCGACGCCGAAATCGACCGGGTCTGGGACGCTGGCGTACGTCAGGTCTTTCCCTTCCACGATGTGGACAGTTCATTGGGAGGGGCCGGTCTATTCAACAACGTTCTGGAACTTGTCAATTTCTACGGTACGGAACGCTTCTTCGAAACCTACGCCTGTGAGGACGGCGGCGTGGGCGAGAAGTTTCTGTTCGAAGCCGGTTTGACCTCGCTGGCTGCCGATGCGCCCTTGCTCAGCAGCCTGGGCAACGACCCCGTTTCCTCGATCTTGCTGGGCGCGACCAACGGCACCTTGCCAACACTGGAGCCAGGCCGGCGCTGCAATGCTCGTACCGTCACCGAGCTTGGCATCTACGCCATCGACAAAATGATGAAAAAGGGCTTTATTCTCGATATCGACCACGCCGAGATCCGCAGCAAGCAGATCATGCTGGACTACACTGCCACGACCGAGCCTGATTACCCGATGGTGTCCGGCCACGGTGGACAGGGCGGCATCAACAATGAACAGGCCAAACAGATTATCCGCCAAGGCGGAGTGATCTACCCGGGCAACCTCAATGGCTTTAAGCACGTGGAGTTTCTCAAGCAGCTGAAACCTCTGTGGGATGCCTCTGGCACCACGCGGGAATTTTCGGTGGGTTATGGCGCAGACGCCAACGGTTTGCGCACTCTGCCGGGGCCGCGAGGCATGGGCCGCATCGCGGAGACTGGCGCTGTGAGTTACCCCATCACACTCTTTAGCGGTGACGATTGGGGCCCCCAGTTCGACAACATTGCACCACTCACGGTGGAGATGCTGGCCATCCCCGGCGCTAACGGCAGGTTGTGGGACGTCAACGAAGGCGGCATGTACCACTACGGCATGATTGCCGACCTGGTGGAAGAGATTCGACTGGAAGGCGGCAAGGACGCGCTGGACGCTTACTACAATTCAGCTGAAACCTATCTGCAAATGTGGGAGCAGACGCTGCAAGCTTCAGCCAATGCGCGGACCCTGCCGGTTCCGCAAACGGTGCCTCGCTAGGGAATAATCGTGTTGTCCCTTCGTTGCCGGTTGGAGTAAGTGGTGCGTTTTTCACCGGTTGTTGTCGCCAGCGTACTGCTGGCAGCCTTACCCAATATCGCGCTGGCACACAGCTTCGGGCAACTTTACACCTTGCCTGTTCCACTGTGGCTCTACGGCTGGGGCGCCGCGGCTACGCTGATTGTCTCGTTTGTTGTGGCGGCACTTTTTATGTCCGCGCCCTCTATCTCTTCGACAACAAGGCCGCGTGTGTCCGGTTCTGTGCCACTGAATGCCCTGCATCAACGATTGCAACACACAGTGCCTACCCTGCGCCTGTTCGGCGTTTTTATTTTGTTGCTGTGTATCGCAACCGGCTTTCTTGGCCACCGCGATCCACTGCGTAATTTCAGTCTGACGTTTTTTTGGATTATTTTTGTCCTGCTGTTTACTTACCTGACGCCGTTTATCGGCAATTTCTATGCAGCGCTGAACCCCTGGCGCAGCCTGGCCAACGGCATCGGCCGCATCTGGCACAACTTCAGCCGCGGCCGGATAAACTACCCCCGAGCTCTGGCGGATTGGCCCGCCCTGCTGTTGTATCTCGGCTTTATCTGGTTTGAGCTGTTTGGCAGTGGCCGGCCTAAACCGCTGGCCACCTTTTTGACGGCCTACACCTTGCTCAACCTGCTGGGAGTCTGGCTGGTTGGCGCGCGGAGCTGGTTCAGGCATTGCGAGTTTTTCTCGGTGTTTTTCCGGCTTATCGCACTGATGGCACCGCTCGATTATCAACGCGGTGAGCCTGGGAAAGCCGGGCGGCTGTCGCTGCGCTGGCCCGTTACCGGATTGCTGCAAGAGCGGCCCAGCCATATCAGCACAGTGGCTTTTGCTCTGGCGATGTTATCCACCACGGCTTTTGATGGGCTCAAGGCGACACAGTCATATTCCATGCTGTTCTGGGGTGACCCGAGTGGCTGGCTGACCCAATGGCACGGCGTTCACCCGATCAAGGCGATTGAGGTCTTTATGCCATGGTATGTCGCGTGGCAAACGCTCTGCCTGCTGACGTCACCCTTCATCTATCTCGGGCTGTATTTACTGACACTTAAACTGGCCAAGCGGCTCACCGGGTCACAGCGGTCGATCAGCCAGCTGGCACTGGATTTCGGCTATACCTTGCTACCCATTGCCTTCGTCTACCACCTGACCCACTATGCCACGGTCATTCTGAACCACGGTCTGAAGATCATCAGCCTGGCCTCCGATCCCTTTGGTTGGCAATGGAACCTGTTCGGAACCCTGCACAGCTTCCGCGCTCCGATTTTGCCAGATATGGCAATGGTCTGGCATTCGCAAGTGGGCATGATTCTACTCGGCCATATTGTCAGCGTGTGGCTCGCCCATCGCGTCGCATTGCAGGTTTTTGGCACGCGCGGCAAGGCCATGAAAAGCCAGTTACCCATGTTGGCGCTGATGATCGCGTTTACCATCGCGGGCTTGTGGATTTTGGCGCAACCCTTAACTGCCTTGCGTTTTCTCTGAACGAAAAAGCAGAATGATGTCGCTACACTCGGCGATGCGTCCGAGCGAGACATCAGGATCATTGAAGGGACCGACTCATCAGCGTTGAACGCACAGATTTAACCGAGTATTCCCCCTGTGAGATCTGGGTAGAAAGTTATAGCCAACGACTCAAGATCGCCGTTTTGCTTCCTTATCCCTGCTTTTTTATTTAATCCTAACCCTATTCCTCACCGCTTTAGACCGATGGGCTATATCAACACCTAAAAGCCTCTGCCTACCACAACCCTTGGCTATACTGCTGTAAAGCTATTTGCAGCTGACAACACCACTCGTACTACTCGGAGGATAGCCTCATGATCAGTGTCACCCCTGCAGAACAAGGTCGTGTCGATGTAAAAATTGAAGGTTCTATTACCAAGGAGGATATGCAAGTTTTTCTGGAGCAACTCAACAGCATTGCCGATGGCATGGACCATGGACACATGCTCTTTAAAGTCACCGACTTTCACTGGCCATCACTCGGAGCAGTGGGCTTTGAGCTGTCACACTTTGGCAAATTTCTGCGTGCCTATAAGCATTTTGAAAGAGCGGCTGTTATTTGCGACAAAACCTGGATACGCAAGGTTAGCGAGTGGGAAGGCCACCTGTTTTCCTGGATTACCATTCGCGCGTTTATACCCGAAGAGGAAGAGCTGGCGATTCACTGGCTGAACCACGGCGACGCTGAACAAGCCGCCTAGAGATCGTAGGTGTCCGGGGTCGCTTCCAAGCCTCGCCCGGACCACCCTGCTGAAGCTGTCGGCTAGTGAGCAAGGACTTGCCTGCCCCAATCTGCTTAGCGAAAGCCTGGTCAATGCAAACTGAAGAATAGCGACGGACTGAGCCGCCGACCGATCCAGCCTGGAGTCTCCGCCTTACCCGCCTTTTCCGATTGGCATATCCTGCAAATGGAGTAAAATGCTGCCCAGCATTTTCCTACAGGAGTACATGTCATCGGACGCGCATATCAAAACCGTAAAGATTCAATGGCGAAAACCTCTGACGCAAAAGCGCGGGTTTACAGCCGCTATGCTCGGGAAATCTACGTATGTGCCAAATCCGGCGGCAGCGACCCTGCGGGGAACTTGAGCCTACGCAGCCTGATTGAGCGCGCCAAGCGCGATCAGGTGCCCACCCATGTTATCGACAATGCCATTAAAAAGGCTCAGGGCGGCGCTGGAGAAGATTACTCGCCTGCCCGCTACGAAGGCTTTGGCCCCGGCGGCTGCATGGTGATTATCGAATGCCTGACCGACAACCCCAATCGCACCTTTGGCGACGTGCGACTCTGCTTTACAAAAACCGATAGCAAAATCGGCACCCAGGGCACCACCAGCCACAGCTTTGATCACTCAGCGATCTTTGTATTTCCCCATGATGATGAAGAAGCTGTGATGGAGTGTCTGTTGGAAGCGGAGGTTGACCTGAGCGATATTGAGGCCGATGCGGGCAAACTCAGCGTGTTTGTACCCCACACGGAATACTTCAAAGCCAAAACGGCTTTATTGGAAGGCTTTCCCGAGATTGAATTTGAAGTAGACGAAATTCAGTTTATTCCGCAGGGCTCCACGCCTATCACTGAAGAGCATCGCGAGATGTTCGATAAGTTTATGGCCATGCTCGATGATCTGGATGATGTACAGCGGGTCTATCACGACGCAGTTCTATAGCAAACGAACTTCCGCTTGTGAATCAGGGGCCTGATTAAGGCCCCTTCAAGCACGCTCAATTCTTCTAAACCGTCTTACTTCAACGGCAGCTGCATATGGAAGGTGGTGCCAACATCGACCCCTGATGTCACTGCAATATGGCCCTTGTGGTGGTCCGTGATAATAAAGTGCGAATAGGACAAACGGTGTTCTACCGGGCAGGCAGGCCGGTCAGAGGTGTTGGAGAAAAACGGCTCAAATACATCCTGCTGCTCTTCCGGTGAGAGCCCCATGCCGTTGTGCTGTATTTTCACCCAAACCGCTTCGTAGAACTTTCCAACTTCGACTGCAATCGCCGGTACATAGGCGGCGTTTTGTTGGGCTTTTTCGCAAACAGCGTGATAGGCATGGCGCAACAAGCGTAAAAACACCTGCTGCATTTCACTCGCGTAGCAGGGAATCATCGGCACATCCGAGCCGTAGCTGCGGCGAACTGCAATATCACTAAAACGCAGCCCGTGGGGCGGTGAGTACAGTGCGCCAGCCAGAGTCAGACTGTGATCAAGCAGCTCGGCAATATTCGACGGGGTTTTGCTGCCGCGGTGGCTGGCAGCAAAATCCAGGATGTTCTGGACGATGGCACTGGCCTGCTCACCGCTTTCCAGTGCTTTTCTAACCCCTGGCATCAAGGGCTGGCGCTGCTTTTCATCAAGGTCCGCCAGTTGTTCATGAATGTTGCTAATGGCACTGCTGATACTTTGAACGGGGATATTGATATCGTGAGCCATTGCTGAAGCAAGCTCACCCATTGCCGACATCTTATTGCGTTCTACCAGCTGGTTTTCTGCCTTCATCTGCTTGGTGATGTCATCAATCAAGATGACGATGCCGGTTTCAGCACCTTGATCCAGGGTATAAATCGTGATGTCGAAATAGTACTGCCCACGCTGGCTGTGCTTGATCGTCGTGGTCGTTTTGCTTTCCAGAACTTTTTCAACCTGAGCTTGAGTCAGCGTAATTCTTGGATAGGCATCCCAAAGGTTCAGGCCCTTGACGTTTTCAAAGGGACGGCCGGTCACTTTTTCAGCCACATGGTTCCACTGGGTAACTTCCAGCTGGTTGTTCAGGCCGATAAGCATCACAGGCATCGAGTCGACAATGCTTTTTACGTAAGCCTCACTCTGGGCCAGCTGGGTTGTTGTCGCTTCGAGACTTTTGGTGCGTCTGGCAACCCGGTCTTCGAGGGTCGCCTTGATGTCGGTAAGTTCTCGGTTGGACTTGGTGGCCCTGCGGTGTGCAAAAAACAGGAAGACTGACACCGTCATCAGCGTGATAATCAAAACACCGCTGGAAAAATTGGCCACGTATTGCCAATTGGTCTCGCCATATTCATCTTTAAAGGGTGACAGCCAGTCCGCTTGCGCTTGGGCGCTCGCACAGGCACTCAGGCAAAACATCAGGCAGGCGTGCAGCTTTCTGGTCACAGTTTTCACAAATGGGCTCATTCTGTACAACTTAGCGTAGGTGCGCTGATTTTATCAGAATTGCCAACAAAGGGGGGCATGGCTCATCGGATAGCCGGCCTGCACGCTAAGGTAATTTTACGCATTCCCGATTCGCTGGCTGACACGCCAGGCTGGGCCGCGGCTTGATGCCAGATCACGACCACTAAAAAAGAATGACGATGCTTCGCGCCCTGCCCTCCCTCCGCGCGCCTGGGCTGATGATGGGTTGCTCTCAACCACCGCGTAGCCGTTGACTATAACCCGTACTTGCTTACCTACGGCTCCAAGACAAACCTGCCAGACACCCAGCTGAAGGCAGGCTTCAAACACGATGGCTTGCCAAGTGATTCAGAGACTGCCAATATACTGTTTATTTATACAGTATACACCATGAACCAACTCAAGCACCTGCTCAACAGCGCTCAACTGTGGCACAGCGGCCGTCGAAGTTCTGCAGTCGGACATAACAGCCTGACGACTGGCCACCGCCGCCTTGACCGGGCCCTGCACAGCCGGGGCTGGCCACTGGCCGGCAGTACCGAGCTGCTGTGCGAGAGCAGCGGTATTGGCGAATTGAGCCTGCTGCGCCCGGCACTGGCAAAACTGAGTCAGGAACAATTCATTGCCTGGCTCAACCCGCCCTTCGAACCCTACGCGCCCGCCCTGCAGCAGGCCGGCATCAACCCCGAGCACTGCCTGTTTATCCAATGTCCCAACCTGCAAGATCAACTCTGGGCCGCCGAGGAGTTACTCCGGGCCTCAGCCTTCGCCGCCATTCTCAACTGGTGTGGTCATCACAGACTGGCCGACCGGGATTTGCGGCGCCTGCAGCTTGCTGCGCGGGATCAAAACTGTTGGCACCTGCATTTTCGCGCCAGCGCCATGAGCCAGCAAAGCTCCCCCGCCCCCCTGCGCATCGGGCTGACTGCCTCAGGCAGACAGCTGCAGATTTCCATACTAAAACAAAGTGGCGGTCCGGCCGGGCAACAAATACACATTGAACGTGACGCGGCATTGTTTAATTGTCAGAGCCCTGCCTCACACTGGCCACAACCTAGCAGCCATTCGGGAGCCGGCATCAATCGTCTGCTACTAACGAGCCCAATAAATCGCGGGGGACAGCAAAGAAAACTCATCAGCGCCACCCCCGGCAAGGAACTGCATTGATGTGGCTCTATGTGCGTTTTCCGCTGTTGTTGCTAGACCGCACATTGGGCGCGCAGCTCGTCGTCCGTGAACCACAGGCTCTGCTGGAGCAGCGTCACATCATGGAAGCCAACCGCTGCGCTCAGGCCGCAGGCGTACGCCCCGGACAGTCACTGAGTACCGCGCGCACTCTCTGCCCGGAACTGCAGTGCCGCACACCCTGCCCGCAGCGCATGCAGCAGCAACTCGAACAGCTCGCCCTGTGGGCCTATCGCTTCACACCTGAAATCAGTCTTGTAGAACCCGGCGGGCTGCTGATGAATGTCACCGCATCCCTGAAGTTGTTTCGCGGCTTTACACCACTGTTTCAACGCTTTCGCTGGGGCTTTCGCAAGCGCCGCATTCCGGCGGTATACGGCTTGGGTCACAGCCCGCTGGCAGCTGAGCTGATCAGCCACGCAACGCTGGATATTTTGTCACTGCTGGATGACCAAGGGCGACTGAATCAGGATGCCGTTATCCGTACTCTCAACAAACTGCCGGTACGCTACCTGCCCTGCCCCGAAAAAAGCCGGGCGCAACTGCAGACCATGGGGCTCGATACGCTGGGGGATGTGGCTGCACTGCCGCGCGCGGCTTTGTCTCGCCGTTTTGGGCACGCCTTCAGCAGTCTGCTCGACCGTCTGTATGGCGATGAAGCAGACCTGCGCAGTCACTTTCAACCACCAGATCATTTTTACGGTGAACGCCAGTTCAATGGCAGCCTGACCCGGGTTGAAGAGCTGCGTTTTCCCATTGCCGCCCTGCTAGGCGAACTCGAACATTTTCTGCAACTGAAGCAGTGGGTCAATCGCCATCTGGACTGGCACTTTCATTATTGTGATGGCAAGACCGAGCAATTGTGTATGGCGGTATCTCACCAGCATGTAGAGCGCCGACGCATGTTGCGACTGGTCATGCTGAAGCTGGAACGCTTTCGTCTGCAGGGTCCGGTCGACTCTTTGACACTGATCTGCAAGCACTTCGAAAGCGTTGCACAACGCAATGCGGAGCTGTTTCAGCACAGCAGCGTGTTTGATCACCAGCGCCATGAACGCTACCTTGCTGTGCTGGATAAACTCGAAGCCCGGCTCGGTAGCAAACGCCTTTGGCAGGCTCGCCCCTGCCACGAACATCTGCCGGAATACGCTATACAGCATTTTCATCCACTGGCAGCCAGAACAGCTGACCAGCCACAGGCCACAAGCGCACTCAGACCACTGTGGCTGGCGTCACCGCCACAAGCCTTAGCGGAAGATCGCGACACTCTGTGCTGGCAAGGTGAGAACCTTCAGCTCCTGCAAGGGCCTGAGCGTTTGGACAGCCAGTGGTGGCAGCAACGACAGGTCAGGGATTACTACATTGCCCGCACAGACAGTGGAATTGTCTGCTGGCTCTACCGGGATTGCCTGCAACAGCGCTGGTTTCTGCACGGACTCTTCGGTTGACACATGCACTACGCCGAACTCCACTGTCTGAGCAACTTCTCCTTCCTGCGCGGAGCCTCGCACCCGCACGAACTGGTAGAACGGGCTATCGATCTCGGTTATCGCGCTCTGGCCATTACCGATGAATGCTCCCTGGCCGGTGTGGTCCGGGCCCATATCGCAGCCGAAGGCAGCAACCTCAAACTGATTATTGGCGCGGAGTTTTTCCTGGTTGAAGGGCTTCATCTCGTTCTATTGGCACCGGACAAACGCGCCTATAGCGAGTTGTCAGGACTGATTACACGCGCCAGACTCAGCAGCGACAAGGGTGAATACCAACTGACGCTGAAGGACTGCAGCCAGGCTACTTCTCATTGTCTGGCCATCTGGTTACCAGCCTATAGAGCAGACGTTTTTAACAATCAGAGCCAACACGCCGACACCCTCCGCGACATATTCAGCCAGCGTCTGTGGCTGGGCTTTCAGCGTCTGCATCGCCAGGGCGAACAAGCCTTCTACGAGCGCTGCTACCAGCTCGCCGAATCGCTGCACCTACCGATGGTGGCCTGCGGCAACGTGCATATGCACGAGCGACAGCGCAAACCGCTGCAGGACACACTCAATGCCATACGACTGAATCGGCCCATCCAGTCTCTGGGCAAAGACTTGCTTGCCAACAGTGAACACTATCTGCGCGAGCGCGATACCCTGGCCAGGCTCTACCCTCAGGCACTGCTGAAAGAGTCCTTGCGTATCGCCGAGCGCTGCACGTTTTCCTTAAATGAGCTGAAATACCAGTACCCGGACGAAGTGGTACCCCAGGGCAGAACAGCCGGCGACTTTCTGCGTGAATTGACCGAGGCCGGCGCCCGCCAGCGCTGGCCTGACGGAGTTCCGACCAATGTCATCGCACAGATCGATCACGAACTCACGCTGATTGCGCACATGCGTTACGAGCACTATTTTCTGACGGTGTACGATATTGTCCACTTTGCCCGCAGTCAGAATATTCTCTGTCAGGGGCGAGGCTCTGCCGCCAACTCTGCGGTGTGCTACTGCCTGCATATCACCGAGGTCGACCCTTCCCGCGGCCAGCTTCTGTTTGAACGATTTATTTCCCAGGAGCGCGATGAACCACCGGATATCGATGTGGATTTCGAGCACGAGCGGCGCGAAGAAGTCATCCAGTATATCTACCGCAAATACGGCCGCGACCGCGCCGCGCTCGCAGCCACGGTTATCACCTACCGCGCGCGCAGTGCGGTGCGTGATGTCGGCAAGGCTCTGGGCTTTGACGATGCGCTGATCAACCAGCTAAGCCAATCAATGGCCTGGTGGGACAAGCGCGAAGAACTGATAGCGCGGCTGCAGCAAGTGGGATTAAAAGGCCCCATTGCCCAGCACTTTTTTGATCTGGTGCAGCAGATTCACGGTTTTCCACGCCACCTTTCACAGCACGTGGGCGGCTTTGTCATCAGCAAAGACCCACTGTCCAGTCTGGTACCGCTGGAAAATGCGGCCATGCCCGAACGCACCATCATCCAGTGGGACAAGGAAGATCTCGAAGCCATGCGCTTGATGAAGGTGGATGTGCTGGCCCTGGGCATGCTCAGCAGCATTCGCAAAAG
>JBFKDP010000087.1:0-12995 GCA_041619575.1 Litorivivens sp. | reverse complement strand
GCGGCCATTTTGCTTCAGGGCTGAATACATCGAGGGTACCTGGTCAATCTCACCCTCAAAGGCTGCCATAGCCTCGCGGAGGGATTGTTCGCTGATCACCGAGGCGTCCACTTCAGCAGTAACCTCACCCTCGGCATCACCCGTGGTCGTTGCGCAACCCAGCACAATGGTAGTGGCGTATGCCTTGTCGGCATCCAACAAAAACTGGGAGAATTTAGTGGCTTCACCAAAACAGACCGGCAAAACACCCGTGGCCAGTGGATCGAGACTACCGGTATGACCTGCCTTGGCAGCGGAGAAAATGGCCCGACAAGCCTGCAAAGCACTATTGGAGCTACGCCCGATAGGTTTATCAAGCACGAGGATACCGTCGAGAGGACGGCCGCGTCGACGCCTGCCCATTACTGCTCCGGCATGTCGTCGCTGTGAGATTTGCTGTCGTTTGCGACGGCATTGTCGATCAGGCGCGACATGTATTCACCACGCCGAACCGAGGTATCAAACAGAAACTTGAGCGCTGGTGTCGTACGGGCATTGTGACTTTTCGCCACGCGTGACCGCAGAAAACCCGCCGCTTTATTCAGCACCTTGAGGGCTTCGCTGGCCTCGTCGGCGGTTTCCTTGCCCAATACCGTAACAAAGATACGCGCGTGAGCAAGATCCCGGCTAACTTCGACGTCTGTGACGCTAATCATGCCGAGACGCGGATCGCGTAGCTCAAGCTGTATCAGGCTGCCAACTTCCTTTTTAAGAAAGTCGCCAACCCTGTCTGTGCGCTTGAACTCTTTCAATGCAATACCTTCTCACTCACCTGCAAAACGGACTTAAAGACTACGCGCTACTTCTTTGACCTGATAAACCTCTATCTGGTCACCGACCTTAACGTCATTGTAGTTCTTGACACCGATACCACATTCAAAGCCATTGCGGACTTCGGCGACATCATCCTTGAAGCGGCGCAGCGATTCGAGCTCACCTTCGTAGATGACCACGTTGTCGCGCAGAACGCGGATCGGGTTGTTGCGGTAGATGGTGCCTTCCGTAACCATACAACCAGCAATCGCACCGAGCTTCGGCGATTTGAATACATCCCGAACCTGCGCGATACCAACGATTTCTTCGCGCATTTCCGGTGACAGCATGCCCGTCAGCGCCTGCTTAACATCGTCAATCAAGTCGTAAATCACGCTGTAGTAGCGCAGATCAACGCCTTCATTTTCGGCAAGTTTACGCGCCGATACATCAGCGCGTACGTTAAAGCCGAACATGACTGCGCCTGATGTAATGGCCAGATTGATATCCGTCTCCGTAATACCGCCCACACCACCGGCGACGACATTAACTGCCACTTCATCGTTACCGGCATCGCTCAGTGAAGCCTGCAGGGCTTCCAGTGAACCGCGCACGTCGGTTTTCAATACAATATTAAGAGACTGACGACCCTGACCTTCGGCCATACGATCAAACATGTTATCGAGCTTGGCAGCATGCTGACGCTTGATCTTCTGATCGCGATCCTTGTGCGCACGGAAATCTGCAACTTCGCGGGCTCGCTTCTCGTTTTCAACCACAACAAAGCTGTCACCAGCATCCGGTGTGCCATCCAGACCGAGAATTTCAACGGGTATAGATGGACCAGCGGTATCAATCTGCTTGCCATTTTCATCAATCATGGCGCGCACACGACCGTAGTGCTGCCCGGCAAGTACAATGTCGCCTTTGCGCAGGGTGCCACTTTGCACCAATACCGACGATACCGAACCGCGCCCTTTATCCAGACGGGATTCAATCACCAAGCCCTGACCGGGCACATCGGCCGGCGCCTGCAATTCGAGCAACTCCGCTTGCAACAGTAGCGCATCAAGCAACTCATCGATGCCTTCTCCGGTGTGAGCAGAGACGTGAACAAACTGAGTGTCTCCCCCCCACTCTTCCGAGATTACATCCTTGGCAGAGAGCTCATTTTTGACACGGTCGGGATCAGCCCCTTCCTTGTCCATCTTGTTGACCGCTACAACCAACGGCACACCCGCTGCTCTTGCATGCAAAATAGCTTCTTCGGTTTGCGGCATAACGCCGTCGTCTGCCGCGACCACCAATATAACGATGTCTGTACTCTTGGCGCCGCGAGCACGCATAGCGGTAAACGCGGCGTGTCCGGGAGTATCCAAGAATGTGATCATACCGTGCCCGGTTTCTACGTGGTAAGCACCGATATGCTGGGTGATACCACCAGCCTCACCGCTGGCCACCTTCGTTTTACGGATATAGTCGAGCAACGACGTCTTACCGTGGTCAACGTGACCCATAACAGTTACAACGGGTGCCCGCGGCTGCAAGGTACCTTCGCCGTGAGACATCAGGGTTTCTTCCAGCGCTTCTTCAACAGCGTCGTCGGAAACGGTTTTGGCGGTGTGCCCCATTTCTTCTACTACGAGCTGAGCGGTTTCCTGATCCAGGGCCTGATTGATGGTTGCCATCACACCCAGTTTCATCAGCTCTTTAATAACTTCACCCGCCTTGACGCTCATGCGTTGGGCAAGATCGCCGACGGATATTGTTTCGGGTATAGCGACTTCCTTCACAGCTTTCTCCGTTGGAGCCTGGAAGGCATGACGCTTGTGATCGTCAGGCAACTTCAGGGTTTTCTTTTTACCGCGACGATGACTGCCATCTTCTTCTTCAAAATCAGCCGTCACAGCAACTCGGCCGCGGCCTTTCGGCGCAGCTTTACCGCGCTTGCCGCGCGGTTTGTCATCATCTTTCTCTTTTGTACGAATAACTTTCTTGGGCTTGTTTTTGTCTACCGAATCCTTGTCTTTATGCGGTGTCGCAGAAGCCTTCTTGGCTTCTTCAACCTGTTGAGCCGCGATGCGTTCTTCTTCCTCGCGCTTGGCCAAAGCCGCTTCTCGCTTGGCTCGCTCAGCCGCTTCTTCGTCCATGCGGCGCTGGGCGGCACGTTGACGCAGAATTTCAGGATCGATCTCAACCTTTTTCTCTGCGGGCTTGGGTTTTGCCGGCGCTGCTTCCACTTCTGCGGGGGCGCTCTCGGCCGGAGCCTCTTCTTTGGCAGCGCTTTCAGCTTCGGCAGCTTTGGACTGGGCTTCCGCCGCCGCTTTGGCAGCAGCTTCTTCTTCGGCCGCCTTTTTCGCCGCTGCCTCAGCAGCTTCTTGCGCCGCCTTTTTATCCGCTTCTGCTTTCGCGGCCGCCGCAGCTTCGGCTTCTTCCTGCGCAATTTCAGCTGGATCGCGCTTCACATAGGTACGTTTTTTACGCACCTCTACGTTGACCGTCTTCTTGCCCGAGCCCGATCCGGTTTTCAGCGTGCTGATAGTTTTGCGCTTCAGCGTAATTTTCGCTGGCGCCGCCGCAGACTCCCCGTGACTGTTTTTTAGAAAAGCCAGCAATACCTGCTTGTCATCATCAGACACCATCTCGTCTGCAGCCAGATGCTTCAAGCCGGCCTCTTTCATCTGCTTGAGCAAACGATCTACGGGCGTACCCACCACGTCTGCAAGCTGGCTTACCGTTACTTCAGCCATTCATTACTCTCCCTTACCTCGTCCGACAGCTACCACTACGTTCTAGTCACGCGTTTTACTGGGCATCCCCGGACTCTTCGTCCGCAAACCAGGGGGCCCGTGCTGTCATGATCAGTTGGGCAGCTTTCTCACTGTCCACACCCTCAATATCTAGAATATCTTCAACGGCCTGCTCGGCCAGGTCTTCCATTGTTACAATGCCCTGGGCGGCCATGAGAAAAGCCAAATGACGATCCATACCTTCCATGTTCAACAGGTCTTCCGCCGGCTCGGCCGCTTCCAACTCTTCTTCACTGGCAATGGCCTGAGTCAGCAGGGCATCTTTCGCCCGAGCGCGCAGCTCTTCGGCAATGTCTTCGTCAAAGCCCTCAATACCCAGCATCTCTTCCAGCGGTACATAAGCAACTTCTTCGAGGGTGGTAAAGCCTTCCTCAACCAGTACGCCGGCAACATCGTCATCCACGTCCAGCGCTTTCATGAACATTTCAATGACTTGGCCGGACTCAGCCTCGTGTTTCTCGGCCATATCCTCAACGCTCATGACGTTGATTTCCCAACCGGTCAGCTGACTCGCCAGGCGAACGTTTTGGCCCGCGCGACCAATAGCTTGGGCAAGATTGTCTTCATTAACACCGATATCCATCGTCTTGGCATCTTCGTCCACAACAATGGACTCAACTTCCGCCGGGGACATGGCATTAATAACCAGCTGTGCAGGGTTGTCATCCCAAAGCACAATATCCACACGCTCGTTACCCAGCTCACCGGACACGGCCTGCACACGCGCTCCACGCATACCGACACAGGCACCGACGGGATCAATACGACCGTCATTGGTTTTAACTGCAATTTTCGCCCTAGAACCGGGATCGCGAGCTGCCGCCCGAATTTCAATGACCTGCTCGGAAATTTCCGGCACTTCAATTTTAAACAATTCTATAAGCATCTGCGGGCAGGCGCGGCTTAAGAGCAGCTGAGGACCGCGTGCGTCGGGGCGGACTTCAAGCAGAATGGCACGCACCCGATCATTGATGCGGAACACTTCGCGCCCCACCAGCTCTTCGCGTGGCATCAGGCCTTCAGCATTATTACCCAGATCGACAATGATATTGTCGCGGGTCACTTTTTTAACGGTACCGTTAATCAGCTCCCCAATACGTTGCTCATACTGTTCAACGACCTGAGCTCGCTCGGCTTCGCGCACTTTTTGCACAATAACCTGCTTCGCGGTCTGCGCAGCGATACGGCCAAAGCCAACGTTTTCGATTTGCTCTTCGTAAACGTCACCAGCCTTCAGATTCGGGTCCTTTTCATGAGCTTCTTCCAGCGTAAACTGGGTACCCAACAGCGCCATTTCGTCGTCAGCGACAACGTCCCAGCGACGAAAAGTTTCGTAATCGCCGGTCAGGCGGTCAATCACGACATAGACGTCAGATTCTTCATCGAAGCGCTTTTTAGCGGCCGTTGCCAGCGCCTGCTCAATAGCCTCAAAAATGATTTCGCGCGATACGCCCTTCTCATTTGAGACCGCTTCGGCTACCAGTAATATTTCCTTGCTCATCCTATGCCTCGTCTACTGGCCGGTGACATACCGGCGATTGACCAGAGTCGGTTCTGATTATTCAAAACTCGGTACTACGTTTGCCTTTTCAATATCGGCCAAGGGAAACAGATACTCGTGATCGTCCACCAGAACTACCACATCGTCGTTTTCCACGCCGACCAGACGCCCTTTAAAATTTCGGCGCCCTTCATAATTCATGCGAAGTTTCAGCTTGACCGACTCACCTGCCGCCTGCGCAAACTGATCGAGCGCAAACAGGGGTCTGTCCATCCCCGGAGAGGAAACTTCGAGCCTGTACTCGCTGGCTATCGGGTCCTCAACATCCAGTATGCCGCTGACCTGATGACTGACTTTGGCACAGTCATCAACCGTAATACCGTTCTCGTGGTCGATATACACCCGCAGCAGTGCCGAACGCCCCTGCGCGATATATTCGACACCCCACAGGCGATATCCCAGCGATGTCACTGAAGGCTCAAGCAAACTTTGTAACTGCTGGGATTTACCCGACAATTTTCGACCCACCAATAAAAAATGGGCACTAGGCCCACATACTGAAACTTCTGTCTCGCAGCTATAAATATCAGCTACTAAAAAGCCCCTAAAAAGGGGCTTTCGACGTCCTTGCGGCGACAACACGATAAAGATCAACCGCAATTTGTGGACTCAAGCAACCCGAAAGCCGCCAGCGCCACTTCACAAGAGGCAGGATTATAGGCTTGAGGCCACGGAGGGTCAAGGAATACCAGCACTGTGAGCCAATTCAGGCAAGCTTGGCCGGACTCACTCCTGCTTGGGACCGACCCAAACCTGCTGGGCATTCACAAAGGCATGAATACCGTGGGGGCCGAGCTCCCGACCGTAGCCAGAGCGCTTGATTCCGCCACTGGGCAGGCGCGGATCAGTCTTGACCAGGCCATTGACCACAACTTGTCCGGCCTCCATTTTTTTCGACAGGGCTTCTCCGCGGGCGGTTTCAGTCCAAATACTGGCCGCCAGACCATAGTCGGTGTCATTGGCCAAGGCCAGCGCCTCGGCCTCAGATTCAACGCGCATCAGCACCGCAACCGGCCCAAAGGTTTCCTCCCTCGCTGCCGCCATCACCGGGGTGACGTCTGCCAACAAAGTCACCGGATAGAAATAACCCGGCCCGGCGGGCAGTTCCCCCCCAAGCAGGCAGCGCGCGCCCGCCTCGATACTTTCGGTCACCTGACGATGCAGGTTATCGCGTAAATCTGCGCGCGCTATCGGCCCAACGTCTGTTGCATCATCGGCAGGATCACCGAGCACCAGCTGCTCCAGCCGGGCTTTTATTAGCGCGAGCAGGCTGTCGTATACCGGCGCCTCAACGATGATCCGCTTAGCCGCAATACAGGACTGACCGGCATTGATAATGCGAGAGATGCAGATTGCCTCCGCAGCAGCCTCCAGGTCAGCATCGGCCAACACGATCGCAGGGTCGGACCCACCCAATTCCAACACAGCAGGCTTGATCTCTGAGGCCGCCACAGACGCTACCGCCGCACCCGCCTTGTCGGAACCTGTAAACGAAACCGCCCGGATGCGCCTGTCTCGAATCGCGCCTTCGACCGCGGGGGTTTCAAGGGGCAAATTCTGCATAATATGCGCTGGCGCTCCCACAGCATCGAAGACATCTGCAATCGCTTGAGCACAGCCAGGCACATGGGGGTCGTGCTTCATCACGCAGGTATTACCCGCCATCAAAGCCGGGGCGCAAAAGCGAAAAGCCAGCCAGAACGGCGCATTCCAGGGCAAAATTCCCAGCACCGGACCCAGCGGCTGATGGCGCACATAACTGCGCTGAGCGTCAGATTGAATGATTTGATCCGCCAGATAGGACTCCGCATGCTCCGCGTAATGCTCGGCGCACCAAGCTGCCTTGGCAACCTCGGCCCGAGCCTCTTTGATTGGCTTACCCATTTCCTCCGTCATCAAGGGCGCCAGGCTTTCTGTGTTCTGGCGCATATAGTCCGCCACCTTGCGCAATAAGGCTGCGCGCTCGTCAAAACTGGTTTGCTTCCAAAATGAATAGGCCTCTTGGGACTGCGCCATCGCAGCCTCAACAGCATTCGCATCGGCAGCAGGCACATCCCGAACTAGGGAACCAGTTGTCGGGTTAATCACCGTCAGCATCGTTTACTCCTCTGCTTCGTTCGTCTCTGCCTGCGCCAGTTTTAATTGGGCGCGCTTGTCAGCGGGTTTACAGACGAAGTCTTCTTCGAAGTTAAAAAAGGACTCGCAACCATCGGCAGTTATCATCACAGTGTCGGAGATGCCGCAGGTTTTGTCGCCGTCTACGCCCCACATCCATGGAATCAAATGAAAGGTCATACCCTCTTCCAGTACAGTGGAGTCGCCCTGCTTGAGACTGATGATATAGCCTTCATCCCAACTCGGCGGAAAGGCGATACCGATGGAGTAACCAGAACGCGTCACAAGCCGAGCGCCTACATCATTGTCTGAAATGATTCCCCTCACCAGATTATCTGCATCCGATACGGTAAGCCCCGGGCGCATCGCCGCCTTAACCTCATGCAAGGCCAGCTTCATTCGCTCCTGCGCCTTGTGCATTGACGTCGACAGCTCGCCCAGCATCACGGTTCGCATCATCGCCGTGTGGTAGCGACGATAGCAGCCACCAACCTCGAGGAAGATGTGCTCACCCGCCTGCACTTCACGACCCTCCCAAGTCGCGTGACCAATCATGGTTCGCGGTCCTGAAGTAACGTAAGGCATAACGGCAGGCGGCTCACCGCCCGCCTGAAACATAGCAGCACTTATCGCAGCACCAATTTCGTTTTCTGTCGCACCCGGCTGACAGGCTTCATAGCCCGCACGCATACCGGCTTCGGTTGCCCGCGCAGCCTTGCGCATAACCTCGATCTCAACCGGTGATTTGCATACTCGTCCCTGCTCAACAATACCAAAGCAGTCAAGTAAATGACCGTCGGTAAACGTGGTGTGAATGTAGTCCTGATGGTAGGCCGGGAAAAAATAGCTGTTGCGCTCATAGCCGATGTATTTATTGGCCAGACCGAACTCGCGCAGACTCTGTACCAGCATCTGAATGGCGTCGCCGGTATCGGGATAGGGCCGAGATAACTCTACCCAGGTTCGCGCGTGAACGTTCGATTCCTCCAGAGCCCGGGTGATCATGAAGGGTTCACTTTCCAAAGGAACAACCAAGGCCTGAAAAAAAGAATAACCGGTGGTCTGATAATCAGTTAAATACATCAGATTTTCCGGGTCGGTAATCACCACTGCATCCAGCAGGCGTTTTTGCATGCGCATACGCAGATCACTAATTCTGCGTTCGTATTCCTCGAAGGGAAACGTCATATCATCACGCTGTCTCATGCTGCCTCCATCACGCGCGTCACGGCGTCCTTTAATATCGCCAGCCCTTCCTCCAGGTCAGCCTGACCAATCGTAAGAGGTGGAATTAATTTCAGTACGCGACCACCACTGCCGCAGGGACCGATTAACAAGCCATTTTCAAAACAGTGCGTCGCCATCGCTTTGGCTGCTGCACCATCAACAACGTCCAGCGCCTGAATCAGGCCTTTGCCACGAACGCGAAAGCCTTGCTTGGCGTACTTGTCCGCAAGCGACTGCAGGCACTGCTCGATCTGTTTGCCTTTTTCGGTCACCTCTCTCATCAGCTGGTCGTCATCAAAGTACTCGAGCGCCACTTTACCCGAGACAAAGGAAAATCCCTGACCGCGAAAGGTACCCGTATGCTCACCGGGCGACCAATGTTGATCGTGCTCCGGCTTGATTAAATTCATAGCAAGCGGGGTGCCAAAACCACCAATTCCTTTTGCGAGACAAACGATATCCGGGTCCAAGTCCAATCCATCAAAACTGAAGTAGGAACCTGTACGACCGCAGCCCACCTGAATGTCATCAATGATAAGAAATGCCTTGTTGGCGCGAGCTATCTCCTGAATGCGGTGCAGCCACTTTTTGCTGGCCATATTGACACCACCCTCTGCCTGAATCACTTCCAGGACATAGGCGGCGGGGGGTGTAATTCCGCTGGAAGGATCGGCCAGAGCACGCTCGTGCTCCTCAAGGTTTTCCAATCCGCCACCGGGAGCTGACTCGAACGGAAGTCTGACAACATGCTCTAGCGGCACACCGGCGGCCTGACGAAAGTAATCATTGGCAGTTAAGGCCAGCGACCCCAGCGTCATACCATGAAAGCCGTGACTGAAAGCGACAACGTGCTGGCGGCCGGTTACCCGCCGGGCCAGCTTGAGAGCTGCTTCCACCGCATTAGTACCAGTGGGGCCCATAAACTGCATTTTGTGATTCATGCCGCGCGGCACAAGGACAGTGTCAGCAAACTTTGAAATAAATTCGCGCTTAGCGGTGGTATACATATCGAGACTGTGAGCAACACCATCAGACTCAATGTATTCGATGAGTGCGCGCTTCATGCGCTCATTGTTGTGACCGAAATTCAGGACCCCGGCACCCGCAAAAAAATCGATATAGGATTTACCGTTCTCATCCACTTGCCTAGCATTCGACGCCGTTTTGAAAACGGTTGGAAAGGCTCGGCAATAACCACGAATATTGGATTCCCATTGTTCAAATATTTTCACGCTTGCTTCTCCTGACTCTACGAAAATTCGTCGTTCGAAAACCGGGCTCGCGACCCGAATATGTCTCCAAATAAATTATCCAACTGGTTTATATCCCAACACGTTTAAGCGCTGGCTGCAAAAAATATTTTTGCGTTTACTTCATCGAAGCAGAAAAATTGCAGGTGAAATTTGTGAAATTATCGGTTGACGGGCGGTAGCGGAGCGCCCGCCAAACGAAGGAATACTCGGGCAACCTGTGGAATAAGACTGTCGCGAAAATCATAGCGCGGATTGTGACAGGGATAATCTTTTTCATTACCGTCACCGGAACCAATCAAGGCAAATGCGCCTGGAATCGCATTGAGGTAATAGCTGAAATCTTCCGATGCCATAATCGGAACGGGCGTATCAGGACACTGCCAATCACGGCCATACTCATCAGCCAAGGCCGAACGCATTCGGACGGCTTCTGCAGGATGGTTTTTAGTGGCACCGTAACGCGGAAACATGTCGACCTCTGCACTGACCGCATAAGCACTTGCGGTATTAGTGGCTATTTCATGAATCAGCTTTTCAACTTCTGCCCACATGTCACTGGATGCTAAGCGGATGCTACCGGCAACCTGTGCACCGTCAGGGATCACCGTTTCAGCACTGCGCGCATCAATTGAGGTCACACTGACAACGGCAGCTCGCTGTGCAGCAAGGCGCCTGCTGACGACCTGCTGCAGGGCAATCGTAATAGCCGCTGCCGCCAGCACAGGGTCTCGGCACAACTCCGGCTGACTAGCATGACCACCTTTACCTGTGATGTTTATTCGAAAGGTGCCATTGGCTGCCATCACTGCACCATCGGGGCACACTGCATGGCCGGAGGGAATTGCCGGCCAGTTATGCCAGCCATATATTGCCTCTATACCCTCTAAGGCCCCCTCCTCAACCATACGCCGTGCACCGTGGCCACCCTCTTCCGCAGGTTGAAAAAGCACGGTGACCGGACCGGGCAATTCCGCCTCATGCTGCTTCATCCACCACAGAGCAGCAAACAGTGTTGCGGTATGTCCATCGTGGCCGCAGGCGTGCATGTAGCCCTCGCGAGTCGACGACCACTCGACCCCACTGCTTTCATGGATAGGCAGCGCATCTATATCTGCCCGCAAGGCTATATGGCGCCCGGGCGCATGAGGGGCCAGTGTTGCCAGCGTGCCGGTATCCGCACAGGCTCGCCAGTCGAGGCCGAGCTCAGACAATTGCTCGCGAATAAGCTTTGCGGTTTCCACTTCAGACCACGCAAGCTCCGGAAATCGGTGCAGCTGATGACGCAATTCAACAGCCCGATCAATCAGTTCGCTCCACGTGTGACCCATTCAGTACTCCTGACAGATTTTCCAACATTGTGCTCTTGCCTACAGCCTAGCACGACAGATCGATTTTGCTCTAACGAGAATCGGTTAAAATGGGCTTTCTGAGGGGAAGCCGTGGCACTACCGTCCGCAATCAGCGATAGTCACTAACAAAAAAAGGGGCCCCCTATGGGAGCCCCTTTTTGTTTGGTGCCGAAGGCGGGACTTGAACCCGCACGAGCTATGCTCACCACCCCCTCAAGATGGCGTGTCTACCAATTCCACCACTTCGGCAAATTCTTTGTTTTTACTCCGGGATATCTCCCTCTCCGCCTTGCAGGCCCTGCAGTTCGGGAATTTCATCGTTTGCCGGAACTGGCGCAACATCTCGGCTCTCTACTGCTGCCGGTATCTGCTCATCAAAGCCTAGGTCATCAACACCCGCCTTCTGTTTTGCAAGATAGGCCAAGCCTAGGCTAGTGCAAAAAAACAGAGTGGCCAGAATGGCAGTCGCACGGGTCAGCGCATTGCCGCTACCACTGCTGCCAAAAAGCGTCTGCGAGGCGCCGCTTCCAAAGGATGCGCCCATATCCGCGCCCTTGCCCTGCTGCAGCAGAATCAAACCGACAATCGAAATTGCGGCTAGCACGTGAAATATTAGGACCAACTGTTCCATAGCTTCAATTAACCACTTTGCATATTGCGGCGAACTCACTGGCGTCCAGTGACGCTCCGCCGACCAGCCCACCGTCTATATCCGGCTGGGCAAATAATTCCTTTGCGTTGGCAGCCTTAACACTACCCCCGTAAAGAATACGTATCTTACCAGACAGCGCCGCATCGTACGCTGCCACTTGCTGTCGGATAAACGCATGAACCTCCTGCGCCTGCTCCGGACTGGCTGTCTCGCCCGTACCTATTGCCCAAACGGGTTCATAGGCAATTACCAAGTTGTCCAGCGACTGGAAACCGCTGTTGAGCACCGCCTGTAACTGGCGATCCACTACCGACAAGGTAGTGCCAGCCTTTCGCTCTTCCAACGATTCGCCAAGGCAAAGTACTGGTTGCAAGCCCTGCTCCAAAAGCACACCTACCTTGGCCGCCACTTGGGCATCGCTTTCGCCATAAAGTGCACGGCGTTCGGAATGGCCAACCAACACATAGCTGCAGTCAAACTCTTTGAGCATTGCCGCTGAGATTTCGCCGGTATAGGCTCCTTCCCCACCGTGCTCACAAACATTTTGCGCACCCAGTGCGATATCACTATCTGCCAGCAAATCTGCTGCCTGCGGCAAGTATACTGAAGGAGGTATTACAGCAACATCTAGCGCCGCGTCTGCAACTGCTGGTTTCAGCGCGGACAACAACTGCTCAACGCTTCGGCGCGAACCGTGCATTTTCCAGTTACCCGCAACCAATGCGCGTCGCATGTTTTACCCTTACCGCAAAATGGGCGCCAATAGTACAGAAACAAGTTCAGCGACACAAGATTGAATCGCGCTTAACCCGCTAACTGTGCGACGCGTTGCGACAAATCGCTGCAAAGCGCCGTCACTTTGTCCTGGCATTCGCCTTCAACCATCACCCGGATAACGGGCTCTGTACCTGAGGGCCGCAGTAGCACCCTGCCCCGCTGCCCCAATTCGGCCTCCACGCCAGAAACGGCGGTCAACAACTGCGCATCGTCGAGGATATCTTTTCCGGGGGCAATGCGAACATTTTGCATCACCTGAGGGAATTTTTTCATGCCCGATTTTAACTCAGCCAGCGTACGACCACTTTCAGTAACAGCGTGCAGCACCTTCAAGGCCGCGACAATGCCATCACCCGTGCTGGTTATGTCCGAGCAAATGATATGTCCCGAGTTCTCGCCACCCAGAGTCCAGCCATGCAATTCCATCAGCTCCTTGACGTAACGATCACCCACTTTGGC